>CAYJNE010000155.1:0-2269 GCA_964371345.1 uncultured Desulfovibrionaceae bacterium
GCCTCATCGTGGATAATGTCTAAAATATCATCATAGGTTACAACACCCATAATGTGGCCTTGGTGGTCAACCACGGGCATGGCCATAAAATTATAGTGCGAGAGTAAGTTTGCTACTTCGCCCTTTTCCATATCATATGGTACTGATATAACACTATGATTTGACAAGGCTTCTTGGATAAGCGTACCAGGCTTTGAGAGCATTAAGTCACGCAAAGAAAGTACACCCACAAGGGTGTCACCTTTATCCACCACATAGGCATAGTATGGAGTTTCTTTATCCTCCATTTCATTGCGTATTTTTAATATGGCAGAATCTACGGTGATGTGTTCTTCAATTAAAATAATTTCCGTATTCATAACGCCAGCTGCGGAGTCGGGGTCAAAGCTTAGGAGATTGCGAAGTTCTTCAGAGTCTTCCTTTTCAAGCTTATCAAGCAGGGCGTCACGGTGATCTTCGTCAAGTTCATCCAAAACGTCAGCGGCATCGTCAGGCGACATTTCGGCAATAATTTGTGCGGCTGTGTCTGGGTCAAGATTTTCAAGAACGTCAACGGCAACGTATTCATCAAGCTCGGCAAGGGCTTCGGCGGCATCTTCCTTGGGGAGGTGGCGTAAAACACAGACTTGCTTTTCAAGGCTGAGATTTTCGATGTGGTCTGCCATGTCAGCAGGGTGCGCGAATGATGCACTTGCGTCATTGTCTTCACGACAAATGGCAGGCACTTCCATCCAATCACCAACTTTATATTCATTATCTTTATCGGTGTTTGGCGGCGTATTTTGCTTTGTTTGGTTTGACATGGTAAAACCTTTTGTAGATAATAAAACTTCTGCATAATTCATTATGCAGAGCTTCCAATTAATTATTCATCGCTTTGTAACACTAAGACCTTACGGGGACAAGTCGTGGAATACCAACTTTTTCAAGAAAGTTTTACCGCTGAGGGTTTGGAACATCTGAAATCCGCTATTACCTTAGCTTTGCAGGAAGATGGCCCAGACTTAACCGCCCAAGGTATCTTTGCCCAAAGTGACAATATAAAGGCCACCATATGGGCAAAACAAGACAGTCTTGTTACAGCTTTACCATTTATTCCCATTATTTTTGAGGTACATAAAGACCTTGGCGGCGGCTCATGCACTTTACAAGCCTTAGTAGCTGAGGCAAGCTTTGTAACCAACGGTACAGCCCTTGCGCATGTAGAGGGCCCTGCCAAGGACATTCTAAAGCTTGAGCGCATCATATTAAATTTTATGACACATTTGTCAGGCATTTCCAACATTACCCACAAATATGTACAAGCTTTAGAAGGCACAGGTGTAAAATTACTTGATACCAGAAAAACTTTGCCAGGGCTTAGGTGGCCAGAAAAATATGCCGTGCGAGTGGGGGGTGGCTATAATCACCGCCGTAATTTAACAGAAATGCTTATGCTAAAAGACAATCATATTGACGCAGCGGGAAGTATTGTTGAAGCGGTGAAAAAACTTAGAGATTGTTATAATCCTTGCCCACCCATTGAGGTTGAATGCCGTAATTTAGAGGATGTTTGCGCCGCAGTTGAGGCAAAGGCTGAGCGTATTATGCTTGATAATATGGATGTTCCCACCTTAAAAACATGCTTGCCACATATTCCGCCAAGCTTTGAAGCAGAAATTAGTGGCAATGTTTGCCTTGAAAATATTAGGGAGCTAGCCCTTGCTGACGGGGTGAGCCGCCGTGCAGATTTTATTTCTGTGGGCCGCCTTACACATTCGGCACCTGCCGCAGATTTTAGTATGAGAATTGCTAGCTCTTAACCTCTGCCGCAGGGCTTTGCTTGCCAGATATATCTTCAATTTCAATGCGTATTATGGCCGTGCGGGAAATCATTTTTTCCGTTGCTGGCATTTCACAATGGGCGGCATAGCGCAAAGCAATGGCGTCAAGGGCAGCTCGTTTTTCATCGACATTATCTATGACATAGGCTTTGCCTGTGCCGCATATGGATTGGTAGGCGGTGGTGGATTTTTCCCTTAAGATTTCTATGTTGGTGGCTGCACAAAATCCTATGCGTGGGTCGGCTTTTATGCAGTCCAATTTTCGCCCTTCAAGGGCGCAGTGTATATATATTTTTTCATTTAAATATATAAAATTAAAGGGTAAAACATAAGGAAAGTCACCAGTGCTAAAGCCCACATAAATTTCATCGGCAGTATTTAACACGCTAGCCATAAATTCTTGATCTGTTCTTTGTCTGTCTGTTCTGCGCATGGTAGTTTTTTCC
>CAYJNE010000155.1:2369-4253 GCA_964371345.1 uncultured Desulfovibrionaceae bacterium
CACAAAAAAAGCCGCCTTGTTTATACAAAGCGGCTTCCACATGAGATAAATTATTGTTTAAGGGCGTGATGTTAAATAAAAGTGTGATAGCGCACCCTTAGTGCAAACTCGATATGGGGGTAAAAATTCCATATCACTTTTTGTTTGCACTGCTAAGATATAATCAAGTCCACGACTAACAAGGGCTGCTTTGCGTAATGTTTGTAGATGTTTTAATAGAGTTTCGTCTGTGCCGAGGGCCGTTAGGATAGCGTCTTCATTTTCTTCACATTGCAGGATAAGCTGATTGTCTGATGAGAGGCTAATGGTAAGCTTTTCTTGTATGCTTATGTCATGGGCTTGTAAGAGCTTTTCTAGGTGGGCAAGAAATTCTTCTTGCAAAAAATCAGTATGCTCTTCAAGTTCTTTGGTTGCAGAATGACCAAATAATTTAACACATTGGCTGATTGTGGTTAGAGCTTGCTCATCATGTTCACTAGATGCCTCGCCTAAGCGTGCGTCATACTCATCATCCCATGTATACAGGGGCCTTGCACGCTCCGTTGTGGGCGTGTCTACCTTTTGTAAGCAGAGCATTGTGTCTATGGCGTTGTTATTATCTTTCACGGTGCCTCCCATGTGGATTTTTTTTCCGTGTGTTTGTCGTTATGATTTTTATAAAGCAAAATGAGTGCCATGATGATGCCATGCCTGAGGAGTGATTTTTATTTTCTTAAAAAAGTCTAGAAAAATTTAAGAGTTATGAATTTAATTTTTTTTGCAAAAAATACATATCTGTGTATACTTAGCGTCCTTGCACTTTATAAGTGGTAAAATTTTTCATGTGATGTCAAAAAAACTTCATCATATGTATTAGTAATGTCAACTTAAAATACTGTATTAGATAGGTGAGAATATTTTGCATAGAACATACGCCCTTATAGTACTAATAAGCTGGAGCTTGCTTTTATGGCCCTTTCCTGCGGAGACATTTTTAGCCGCCTGCCTAGCATGCTTTTTGCGCCCTCTATATGACCGCCTACTCCTGCGCTATAAGGCGTCCATTGCCACTGTAATTATGACCTTTGGCCTAACCATTGGGGTTATTTTGCCCATTGCTGTGGTGGTGTTAATGGTCACACCTCAAGCTGCGCAAGGTCTAGCTATCTTGAATAAATTGCAAAAATCTGGCTGGATATATGGCCCTGAAATGCAAGCCTTTTTTGATTCTATTGACTCATGGATTAGGGACATCCCTGGCATGGAAGGTGGCATTACCCAAATTGCCACTGAGCTTACAACATTTTTAGGCTCATTTATCCAAGGGATTGTGAGTAGGGGGCTTGGCATTGCAGGCAGTACCATGAGTTTTTTGGTGCGCCTATGTATTCTCATCTCACTTAGTATGATTGGCATACTCTACGCGCCACACTTCTTTACATTTGCCCGCAAGCTTACGCAATTTCCCGATGAAGTGTTATCTCGCTTTGTCATCGCCATACGTCATGCCATACGTGCCGTGCTTTGGGGTGTGCTCTTGGTTGCTTGTATTCAGGGGCTTTTATGCGCCATTGGCTTTAGCTTTGCCACATTACCAGGAGCCGCATTTTGGGGCATGGTGGCGGCATTTGTGGCTCCCATTCCCTTTGTGGGTACTGGCATTGTGTGGGTGCCAGCATGCATATATATTTGGTTTGCCGTGTCCAAGGGTGCTTCTGTAGGTCTTATGGTTTGGTGCTTATTGGTCGTGGTAGGCGCAGATAACCTACTTCGCCCGCTATTCTTGCGGGGTGGATTAAATGCATCTTTTACGGTGGTGCTTATTTCTGTACTGTGCGGACTTGTGGCTTTTGGGCCTGTGGGCATTGTGGCAGGGCCGGTGCTTGCGGCGTTTGCACTGCAAGC
>CAYJNE010000156.1:0-1471 GCA_964371345.1 uncultured Desulfovibrionaceae bacterium
TGAGCAAGGTCGCAAAAAGCCTCCAGACTTTGAACAGGAGGTACTATTGTAAAAATCCCTCTCTCCATTCATAACACACTGAGTCAATCTGCCCATTTTTTCATTTAAGAATCCTTGGGACAGGTCCGAGATAGAATTCACTTTTATGACAAATTACTTGCAAATTTGTAATCCTTTGATATAATCACTGTGTCACCTTATCAGGATGAGTCTTACTCTACTTATCTAAGATATCTAAAAGCATAAACAGTAATCTTATAATAATATATAACGAATATGAAAAAAACGTTACTTCCTATTTTAGCTACCTCTATTAGCTTAGGCACAATCCTCTATCCACTTCCTCTTTACGCACAGGGTGGCGAATTTGGCCAGCTTTGCCCCGGCACGAGCTCAATCTCGGGCTCTACTGGATCTATTGATGTCAATGAAACGGAGTTTAAAATTAAACTCACTTTCGACGGTACATATAGAGCCTCAACCATCCCAGGGCAATGGCATCCTAATTTTACAGTGGAGCTTATAGATCCAAGTAATATCCAGTCTTGCTTAGCCTTCAATCCAGGTAATCTGCCAAATGCTATTACGTCGCGCGGTTATAGCAATGCTTCGCAAGCTAAAGAGTTTTTCTATAAATCTAGAGAAGGATCATTAATCAGTGAGAACTACGACGCTACAAGCGCAGCTAGTAATGCTCAAAAAGTAATTAAAGAGAGATATATAGCAAACAAAGAAATAACTAAGGCTAATAAAAAGATAGCTGCGATTAAAAAAAAGCATCAAAGCGGAAAGACTACAACCGAAGACAGTAACAAACTTATTGCCGAGCAAAATGCAATCATTACTAAACATTCAAATACTCTTAAAACGGCACAAATAACAGAAATGGCTAGTGGTATAATTGTTTGGCTTACAATTAATGATAAACCTATCAGTGGATCAAATATTACAAAGGCAGCAAATAAACTAAAAGAATACGAAAAATTATTCGGCGGTCTAGTATTTGACGCTGTGTACGCACATGAGAAGAATCACTATGACATGTACGTGAAGTACCCATATTGGGGAATGGAACCAGCTTCTAATAACATTGACTCAGAAAAATGGAAGGAGAGCCATGATAATCTATTGTTTTTGTCTGAGGGCTCTGCCGAAAATGAAGCCTTAAAAGAATACGCAGCACAGCTCTCTCGGAATAGTAGATTACGTGAAGCCATTAATTTTTATCATTTATATAATACTATTGATAAGAGCAAATTGTCTTTTACTTATAATGACGACTATGAAATAGAGGGAGATATTACCTCAGAGGTTCAGAGGTGCACCCAAGCTGCCAAATCTCTGAGCGCTGAAGAGATGGCTAAATATTTAATATATTTAGGTAATAATGCATCAATTAAAGATTTAAACAGAACCTACCGACAAGCTTTAGAAAACTATCAGCGATTGAGCAATGGTGAGGCAGAGTTCG
>CAYJNE010000156.1:1483-2523 GCA_964371345.1 uncultured Desulfovibrionaceae bacterium
AAACACAAAAAAAACATTATAGATTACATCTCAAATTCTTGGGCGGATAGAATCAGCGTAGAAAGCAACACTATTCCGACTGATATAATCCCCCCAAAAGAGTTCGTATTAAGAGACGATACGACATCGGTAGTGATCAAGGAGGATATAGACATTATCTCTAATTTTCGCAAGCTCTATAGCTTGATATCACGTGCAAATTCTATACTGAAGCGAAATGCAAAATCAGGCACAGCGTCATCATCAGATATGCGAGCACTCAATGAAATAGCGGAGCAAATTGCACTAGTCCAAAAAGCCAATAGACCTGCAGTTCAGTCCATGTCAGCCAGCGATCAAGCCTTAGTGATGAACTTTATGAAAAGTGAAGAATACAAAGTGATGAAAGAAACAACAGCAGCGTTTTTAATCTACTGTATATCAATAGCAAGCAATGCAAAAGATGAGAACTTCCGCGCAACAGTAGAAAAACTAGGTCAGGCAGCTATGGGGCGCTGATTTCTTCATAGTATGTTCTCGTAATATCACAAAGAGAGCTAACGACGACAATTTCGTAAGGCATTTACGACTTCGCGCCACGTTAACTTGACTGAAATAATAAACAGAGGAGCAAAAAAAGATACTAAACTCCTCGCAAAATTCTATGTTATGCGCCTTAATCGCTCAGCACAACTCAAAATTAATTGCGAGAACATCTTGTTCTCGCAATTATTAGCCTTTTTGCAATACAAGTATTTTATAGTTAGTTAATAGATCCATATTGAAAGAAACACACGCTATCACCTGCATTCTTCCGATAGTGTCGAGGTGATGCATGAGTGTTTATTAAAAAAGTTTTAATTATTTGTAAATTGTGTGATTTTTAACTTGCTTCATTCATCGTCATGTTCATAACTCCCCTTTACAAACAGAGCGAGAGATATTACGTCCATACAAAAGCAAACCGACTCAAGAACAGGCATCACATATGTCTGCGAAACCACATATCGAGGGGATAAACAAAAACAGCAATCGCGAGCTATGCGCAAAAGTGCATAGGC
>CAYJNE010000156.1:2533-3052 GCA_964371345.1 uncultured Desulfovibrionaceae bacterium
CCTGTTACAGGTGATATTATAGCCACGCGCAGGAGAAAGCCAAATGGTGAAGGAGTTAGACGTAAAACAAAATCAAAGCCAACCGAGCAAATTACTCTTACTCCACCAGAAAATATGCATTGTCAACGCTCATTTTCTGGAGCAACCTATCTGCTTGAATCCTTTAGCAACCAATTAGGGGTAACCGACGACCTAAAACGCTGTATTCCTGAATACTATAAGCAATTGCACTCTATCGCCTTTTATCTGATACTGGAGGATAATAATTCTTTGTATTGCTTCGAAAGATGGCATCTCACCCACAAACTTCCTCATGAACAAAATATTAAGTCGGCCGCGAGCAGTAAATTATTTTCCTCCATCTTTGAAAGGCAAATCTATCAGTTTTTTGCTCTTCAAGCTAAACACAGAACAGAAATGAATACTGGATCTATGATAGCACAAGTATATCCAGTTACTCTGAAACGTTAACTTAAGTTCCGTACGGAAAAAATAAGGAAAATGATAAACTCCCGAAAC
>CAYJNE010000156.1:3062-3927 GCA_964371345.1 uncultured Desulfovibrionaceae bacterium
AAGACTGTCAAACACTTGCTTGCCGAGTTTGATACTTTCGACATCACTAAGGTAAAGTGGGTTATGGATAGAGGTTTTTATAGTAAGGACAATATTAACATGCTTTATCAAGAACCTCGCAAGTTTTTATTAGCACCCAAGATGTCGCTTTCATTCATCAAGCCCAACTTAGATTCGATTTATGATGACATCCGCATGTTCACAAACTTTAATGAAGACACCAACACATATGGATACTGCGTAAGTGGAGAGTGGGATTATTCTCAGCAATGTCCCTATAAAGAAGACACCATCAAAGTCTAACACAGAATGTACAACATCTATCCCAAATAAGGTTTTGAAGCAATGGGACTAAAAAAGAACTCGACAAGAGAAAATATAATGGAAGGTTGAGTTTTCATCAGTAAAACGTATACTGATGTTGCTAAAAAAAAACACCAAACCGTTCATGAAAAGTGTACATTTATTTGCCCAAAATGTAATCGACCTTTGGAAGTAGATGAATGAACAAAGTAGACGAATCCGAGCTTGTGAGCCGAATGCTCGGTTGATGCTTTTTTAGAATTTGAAGTCTGTTTTTCAATAGTCGTTTCTAACTTATAAGCGATTAAGCTTACAAAGGCGCATTTTCTATTCCATTTTATTTGGGACAGGTGTGAGAATGTACATTCACTACCACTGCTACAATCTTGACAAAGTTGCAGAAGACGTATCTGCCTCTGATAAACGAATAGCCAACTATACAAGGAGCTCAAAGAAGGTAAACAAGTTGAAGCGCCTCAAAAAGCCTATAAGCAATTCTTTGATGTAAAGGTGACACCCAAGCGTGCTCTTAGTCAGATACAAGGAGGACGCAATTCGAGCA
>CAYJNE010000156.1:3990-4209 GCA_964371345.1 uncultured Desulfovibrionaceae bacterium
TGGTCGAAAAGGCTTTTGGCAATCTTAAAGAGCGATTGAACATGCGACGCGTGCTAGTATCGTCTGAGCGAAGTATAGAAGACAAGCTATTTACTGAGTTTATAGCACTTATTCTTGTTTCGAATTTAGATAATAAAATGATAACATCTCAACTCTACACAAAATATATTATGCACCTACTTCTTGATAAACTCAATATAATTGAGTGTTTTGGGTCCC
>CAYJNE010000157.1:0-3795 GCA_964371345.1 uncultured Desulfovibrionaceae bacterium
GACCCGAGGCTGAATGCATGGGCAATATAATTTGCACAGGCTCTGCACCCATTTTACTTGCAATACTTGGCGCAAGCCCCACAAAACTTAAAAATGCCGCATTGCCACTACCTGAAATAATTGTCAAAATGGCAATCACTAGCACCAGCATAATGGTCATACCAACCACACCAAAGCCAAATGAATTAGCACCTTCTATTAAATAATGAGACATGCCCACACCCTGCAAACCCGATGCAAAAAATTGCGCCGCGATAAGTAGCATTACAACACCCTTAAGCATGTCGCCCATGCCAGTTAAAAATGATGTTGCCATGTCAAAAGTTTCCTTAATGGTGCGAGTGCGTATGAGCTCACAAATTACAGTCAGGAAAAATGAGATAAGCATGGCTTGTATCACGCTCAGCGTAACACCGCTGATGATTCCACCACTAAACACCAGTAGTATTACAAGTGGCAGAGCTGGTAACATGGCGTAAAATTTGGGGAGGTTTTTGGCGTCTGCATCTTCGGAACTTGCGGATAGCATGGAAATATCTTCAGACACTGCTCCTGCTTTTTCTTTTTTATCAAAGTACATGGAAGTAATAAAATACAATGAGGCAACTACAAGCGTGCTTATTACAGCATTAATCGCCTGATAATTCATAAAATATTCCATTGCTTGCATATTTGAAAACTCAGCGGCAATGTTGGTTGTGCCAGAGGCTGGGCCAAGCTCTAAACATGCAGAAGAAGCCACAGCCGCCGCCGCAGATGCATTTGATACTTTAAGCTTTCGTAATAAAGGGAAAATTGTAACCAGCAGGAGCATGGTTAGGCCCGTGGCACTGGTAATAAATATACTCATGACTTGCGCTAAAACAACAGTCATAAACACAAGCACATAGGGGCTTTGAATAAATGCCAAGGGCTTTGCGGCCGTGCTAACAAATGCATTTGATGCACCAAGGCGGTTCATATAATGCGCAAAACCGCCAACAGACATAATAATAAGCCCTATTCCGCTTAAATTATGTTCAGTAATACTAATGAACATATTAAAAATATCAAGGAGATAGTAACCGCTGGGTTTGAAATCTTCAACAGTATAAAAATGCGCATCAAAGGCAAAGGCCAAAGCCCACAAAGCAGTACCCGCAAACAAGAGCGTAATGGTGGTATTATAGCCCTTAATTATACCCCAAACGGTTAAAGCAAATACGCATAATCCCAAAATTAAAAGTAACATTTGCTCCTCCGTTGATATTTTCCCACTACTCTGAAGTTCGCACCACTTCGATAATAGGTGGCAATTTTGTAATTGCGTCAATAATTCTATATAATTGGCTTAAATCTTTGACTTCCATGGTCACATCCATCTCGCCCTTGCCGTCCACAAGAGTGTTTGATGATAGAGCGTCAATATTTACATCCTCACGGGCAAGAATTTGCGTAACTTGTGCAATTACGCCACGTTCATTACGGGCGATGATGTGAATGCGGGCAAGATATGGCTTAGTTTCCTCACCGTCCCAATTTACAGAAATAAGTCTTTCAGGCTCCATATTGGGCACATTGGGGCAATCCACACGGTGCACAGCCACCCCAAAACCACGGCTAATATAGCCGATAATGGCATCCCCTGGCACAGGGTTACAACATTTGGCATAGCGAATAAGCACACCGTCAACACCGCTTAACTTAACCCCGCTGGTGGATTGCGGCTTTGGAGCTTTGGCTTTGGCGGAGGCCGATTCTGCCGCTGGTGCTACTGCGTCTGGGTTAAGCACCGCATATAATTTATTTAATACCTTGCGTGGCGTATGATGCGCATAACCAACACTGGCTAGCAAATCATCCACACTATCAAAATTCATATCTTGGGCCACAATGGAAAGCTGCCCGCCCTTAATGGCTTTAGCCACATTAAGGCTTACTTTGCGCCCTTCTTTTTCAAGCATTTCACGTCCTAAGGATAAAGCTCTGGCTCTTTCCTCGGTGCGCAAATAATGCTTAATGCGGCTACGTGCCTTGGCGGTTTTGACTATTTTTAGCCAATCTCTATTGGGGTGGCGGGATTGATCGGTAATAATTTCAACAATATCACCATTTTTAAGCACAGTACCCAAGGGCACAAGCCTACCATTAACCTTACTACCTGAGCAATGGTGCCCAACCTTAGTATGAATATGAAAGGCAAAGTCAAGCGGGGTTGCCCCTTCTGGCAATTCTTTAACATCACCCTGAGGCGTATATACATAAACCTCGTCTTTGAATAAATCGAGGCGCAAAGAATGCATAAATTCTTTGGAATCACTTTCATCACGCTGGCGATCAAAAATTTCTTGTAACCATGAAAATTGCTCAAGATCCTTGGTGCTGACCTTGCCCTTTTCTTTATATAACCAATGCGATGCAACGCCATGCTCAGCTTGACGATGCATATCTTCGGTGCGAATTTGTATTTCAATGCGCTCACCCTCAGGGCCAATAACCGTAGTATGCAAACTTTGGTAGCCATTGGCCTTAGGCATGGAAATATAGTCCTTAAACCGCCCATGCACAGGCTTCCACTGAGAGTGCACAAGGCCAAGCACAGCGTAGCAATCTTTAATATCATCCACCAAAACCCTAAAGGCCATAATGTCATGCATTTCATCAAGGGTTAGGGAAAGCTGCTGCATCTTCTTATGTATGCTATATTTATGCTTAATACGCCCGTAAACATTGCCCTTAATGCCATTACTATTGATAAGGCTTTCAATGCCTTCCACAACCTTATCAATGATTTTACGCTCAACAACTTGGTTGTCTTCAAGCCAAGATGTAATTTGCTTATACACATCTGGGCGCAAATACTTAAAGCTTAAATCTTCCAAAATTTGCTTAACCCTGTGCAAACCCAAACGATTGGCAAGGGGAGCATAAATGTCCATGGTTTCTTGGGCAATGCGCCTTTGCTTGTGCTCCTTTTGGAAGTCAAGGGTGCGCATATTATGAATACGGTCAGCAAGCTTAACCATAAGCACACGAATATCATGGCTCATGGCCAAAATCATCTTGCGTATATTTTCGGCTTGGGCATCTTCTTTAGAATCAAAGGGGATAAGGCTAATCTTGGTCACACCGTCCACAATGTCGGCTACATCTTCGCCAAAAAGATCATCCAAATCCTCCACCGTGGCCTTGGTGTCTTCAACTGTGTCATGCAAAAGACCAGCCACAACTGTGGCTTCATCAAATCCAAGCTCTGCAAGGGTATAGGCCACAGCCAAAGGGTGCGAAAGATAAGGCTCACCTGAAAGACGAGTCTGCCCAGCATGGGCAGATGCGGCATACACATATGCTTTTTGAATGAGGGCCAAATTTGCCTCAGTATTTTTTGAAGCAACTTGGTCAAGTATTTCCTGAATGCGAATCATCGTATGCCTCTATTAATTTGATTAATTGTAATCAAATTATTTAATGCAATCTACAATTATTGACATTGGTCTATATGGAGAAGACACTCTTGAATCATGATCAGGAACCCGTGCAACATAGCATTGTTCATAATCAACTACATTTGTATGCGGAAAACCATTTTCATCATAAAAGTGTAAAAATGACACTGACGAAAACTTTGAAGGCTGAAAAAGTTTTTGTACTGTTTCATATTTAGGAAACCATAAATGTCCCCCTGACCACACTTTGCCTAAAAAATATTTTCCTCCACCACCTGGGTCAAATACATTTTCTCCGCGAGCATTACGTTGCACTCGGCTGGATAAAACATCACAACGATAATCTGGTAAAGAAAGACGAAACAGCCCG
>CAYJNE010000157.1:3805-4198 GCA_964371345.1 uncultured Desulfovibrionaceae bacterium
ATCTATAATTTTTGGAATTTTATCATATTGTATATGCTCAAAAACATCTTCTCATTGGTAAATATCAACACAATTATCGGGAAGAGGAAGCTTTTTTGTCACATCAAACTTAATATGCACGCTGTCACTCTGGGTTAAAGAAAGACCCACCATATTTTTACTACGATACTGCGGGAGATTTGGCACGTCCCCTGCGTATAAATATATAAATTTAGATGACATAATATCAGTAAAATCCATAGTTGCTCCTACGATATTAAAATAAAAAATACTACTTCACAAATTGCAATTTTTTAGGAACCCACCAGTCTTCAAAATTGTATGAAATCCCTGCTAACGCCGGCTCAATACCCTGAAAACGAGACTGTATTATGGGCAGTGAATACGGCACAA
>CAYJNE010000158.1:0-4168 GCA_964371345.1 uncultured Desulfovibrionaceae bacterium
TCTGTGCTTGAGCGCACTCTTACTGATTTGAAGGGCGAGTTTACCATGGCTGTTATTGAAGGTGACTTACAAACCGATAACGATGCCCGCCGTGTGGCCGCAACTGGAGCAAAGGCCGTACAAATTAACACTGACGGCGGATGCCACCTTGATAGTAAGATGATACGTGACACGTTGCCGTCATTTGACCTTGAAAAAACTGACATTCTTTTTATTGAAAATGTTGGCAATTTGGTTTGTCCTGTGGAATTTGATTGTGGTGAGCACGCCAAGGTTGCTCTTTTAAGCGTAACCGAAGGTGATGATAAGCCAGAAAAATACCCCCTACTCTTCAACCTCTCCCAAGCTATGATTCTTAATAAAATTGACCTCTTGCCATATGTAGACTTTGACGTGACAAGGGCCAAAGAGTTTTCCACAAAGCTCAATAAAGATTTGCCAATTTTTGAGTTATCTTGCCGTAGCGGCGAAGGGCTTGAGGCTTGGTATGACTGGCTTCGCAAAGCCAAACAAAATATTGAAAACCCGTAACCAGCGGATTTTTATATTTTTTTCAAAGTTACATAGTTTGTTATTTTTATAACTACCATATATTTATAAAAAAAAGCTTGTCTTTTAATGTTGACTTATATATTATTAGGAAGTGTTATTAACAGAGGTAAATCTTCTGAATAATTATTTACTGCATTGCTGGAGGTCATAATGGATGTTGTCTTGTTATCACGGTTGCAATTTGCTGTAGCCGTTTTTTTTCACTTCATTTTTGTGCCGCTGACCTTGGGACTATCCATATTCATTGCTTGGATGGAAACTCGTTATGTGCGCACAGGTGATGATTTTTGGAAAAAACAGGCCCAATTTTGGGGCAAACTTTTTGTAATTAACTTCACCCTTGGCGTAGTTACTGGTATCACACTTGAATTCCAGTTTGGTACTAACTGGTCACGTTATTCTGAATATGTGGGTGATATTTTTGGTTCACTGCTTGCTGTTGAGGCAACTGTTGCCTTCTTCCTTGAGTCCACATTCCTTGCGGTGTGGGTATTTGGTTGGAAAAAGGTTAGCAAAAAAGTGCACCTCTTTGCTATATATATGGTTGCACTGGCTGGCAACATCTCCGCATTTTGGATTATTGTTGCCAACGGCTTTATGCAAAACCCCATAGGTTACGTGATTCGCAATGGCAGAGCCGAGCTTGAAAACTTCTTCACAGTAATAACCAACCCCTACGCCATTGGTCAGTATTTCCATACTATCTTTTCGGCATGGATGCTTGGTGGCTTCTTCATGCTTGGGGTCTGTGCATGGCACTTAGCACGCAAAAATAATATAGATTTCTTCGGTCGTGCCTTCCGCATGGCAGCACCGTTTACCCTTGTCATGGCTTTGCTTGTGGCCTTTACAGGTCACCACCAAGGCTCAGTTGTGGCTAAATACCAACCTAGCAAACTTGCAGCCATGGAAGCCCTATGGGAAAGCGGCCCCAATGCCCCCATGCATGTTTTTGCTTGGCCCGATGCTGAAAATGAAAAGAATTCCATTGAATTTTTAAGCATTCCTGGTGTTACGTCTTGGCTATCCTTTGGCGATGTTAATGCTGAAGTTAAAGGCCTAAGTGCATTCCCTAAGGAAGATCGTCCGCCATTACTTTTGACCTTCCTATCCTTTAGAACCATGGTGGCTTTTGCGGGAATATTTGTATTGCTCTCGCTTTGGGCCTTCTTTGAACGCAATAAAGACGCCAGTATGAATCCACTACTTATGCGCTCTCTTGTGTGGGCTATCCCACTGCCATACTTTGCCATTTTCGCTGGCTGGGCTGTGGCTGAGGTAGGCCGCCAACCGTGGATTGTATACGGCCTTATGCGCACGTCTGACGCTGTATCTCCAGTGCCTGCTGGCAATGTTGCCATTTCGCTGGTGGCCTTCATCGTGGTTTACACCATGCTTGGCCTTATTGATATTTACCTATTACGCAAGTACGCTTGCAAAGGCCCTCACGCTTAGGCGTTTGCTAGGAGGTTTATTATGCTAGAAACAACTTGGTTTGTACTCTGGGGCCTTTTATGGGCTGTGTACTTCATACTAGATGGATTTGACTTAGGCCTTGGCACAATTATGCCATTCCTAAGTAAAAATGAACACGAAACAAGAGTTATATTAAACGCCGCAGGCCCATTTTGGGACGGCAATGAAGTATGGCTCATCACCGCTGGCGGCGTTACCTTTGCGGCCTTCCCTAAAGCATATGCCGTAATGTTTAGCGCGCTCTATGCACCGTTACTCATTATACTTTTTGCACTTATCTTTAGGGCAGTTTCCTTTGAATTTCGCAGTAAGGAAGACCACCCCCTATGGACAAGCATCTGGGATAAGGTGCATTTTGTATCAAACCTTATTCCAGCCATACTCTTTGGCGTGGCCTTCGCCAACTTATTTATGGGCATCCCCATAGATGATAAGGGCGTATATCACGGCAATTTATTAATGTTACTTAACCCTTATGGCATTGCTGGCGGGTTATTCTTCCTCTGCATGTTCTCCATGCACGGCGCACTTTGGCTTGCCATTAAAGCAGAAGACCCACTACAAACCAGAGCCATAAGCACAGCCATGCTACTTTGGCCTGCGGTGTTAGTACTACTCTTGGCATTCCTTGGTATGACCTACTTCTACACGGATTTGTTCAAGAATTACTTTGAAATGCCCTTCCTCTTCATAGCACCGCTTATTGCTGTTGTGGGGCTCTTGGGCGTAATAACCATGCTCAAGGCTGGAAAGCTGGTCTTTGCATGGGCCGCCAGTGGCGTATTCATCTTGGGTGTAACCTTCTTTGGCGTGCTTGGCATGTTCCCTGGCATTGTTATCTCAAGCTTAAACCCAGAATGGAGTGTCACAGCATTTAACTCAGCCTCAAGCCCACTTACCCTAAAAATCATGCTGGGCGTTGCCCTTGTGTGCGTACCCATAGTACTTGCATACCAAGCATGGATGTACGTAGTCTTTGGCGGTAAGGTAACCAAGGAAGACTTGGAAGACGAACACGCTTATTAATTGCTAAATTAATATTATAAAATAAAAAGCCAGTTGCAATATTGTAGCTGGTTTTTTTGTGCGTTATTTATTTTACGAGGTCAAACCTTTGCTTGACATTTGCTTTACAATCATTGGTGTGGATTAAAACAAGGAGAAACTTATGTCACAAGTTATGGTAAATTTTCGCATGGATGCAAATTTGAAGAAGAACATGGAACAAACTTGCAAAGAGCTTGGGCTTAATATGTCAACGGCCTTTACTATCTTTGCCAGAAAGGTTGCTCGTGAGGGGCGTATTCCTTTTGATGTTGCCATTGACCCATTTTATTCAGAAAAGAATATGGCTGTTCTTGAAAAGCGAATTCAAGAACTTGAGTCTGGCAAGGCAAAACTTGTAGCCCATGACCTCATAGAGGACTAGCCATGCAATTATTATGGATGGAAGATGGTTGGGAGGATTACTGCTACTGAAGGACATACTACAAAAGTAGATTTTAAAACTATCTTAAAAAATGAAAAATATAGCGTTTTTCGTGTAGCCACCCAACGGGCGCACAAAGTGCGTTTACGTTAGGTGAAGTATGAGCCTTACGTAAGTGGACAGCAACGCATCCATGTCTTTTTTAACTTGATAGCTTCTCAAAATTTTTAAATCGGAATCACGTGCCAACTCCTCCAAAATAAAAATGAAAAGCATTGACAAAACATTTTATGAATGTTAATATTCCTTGGAGTAACTCTGTATAATTAAAGAATTTTTTAAAAATATCTAAGATGCAATTTTTTAATATTTGGATAACAAAACACAAAACAAAGGATGTAAGATGCTAAAACCTGTTAAATTTACTCCATCAAGGTTCAATCTATTAACGCTAGCTCTATTAATTTGCTGCACTTTAAGTGTGCAAGCTTTTAACTCCAGCGCTCATGCTGATGATAATCCTGCTGGTTCCACCATTACGGGCATGACTGCTACTCTAGCTGACTCTATCCTAAACAACTATGGTAATATTATAAATAGTAAAACAATTGGTCCTAGTTTATATGGTATGTACGGCGATACAACTACCAATCAACATTTCAGCTTTAGCAATTATGGCACAATAGATATTGCACATACTACCACCAACGA
>CAYJNE010000159.1:0-4166 GCA_964371345.1 uncultured Desulfovibrionaceae bacterium
CCAATAAATCCACCACCCACAATAACAGCTTGCTGTATTTTGCCTTGCTCGCAGGCTTTGCGTATGTCTCGCACAGCCTCAAGGCGAGTTACAGCAAAAACATTGTTAAGGTCTGTGCCCTCCACGGCTGGTATGCGTGGGGACGCACCAGTTGCTATGACCAGTTCATCATACGGCAATGTTTCTTGGGCCTTGGTTTGAACATTTTCCACAAGTACGGTCTTTGCTTCGCGGTCAATTTTAAGGGCACGAGTTCCCGTGCGCACATTAACGCCTTTTATTTCAGCAAAAAATGCGGCATCACGAATGCGGTGATATGGTGTTGCGCGTAAGTCGTCTAAATTGTTAATTTCACCCGAAAGGTAAAAAGGCATACCGCACCCACCATAGGAAATAAGCTCATTTTCATCAATCATGGTTACATTGGCATCGGGCAAAAGACGCTTTGCCCGACATGCCGCCTTGGGCCCAAGGGCCACGCCGCCTATAACTACTATGTTTTTGGCCATGATGTTCTCCTGATAATATTTAAGTATTTCTTGATCTTAGTTGGCGTTTGTCGCCAACTCTAATGGTAATTCGTTCCCTATCCATATATTCAAGCAGAGCAATTAAAAATTTACGCGAAATGCCGCCCAATACTTCCTTAAGGCTTGCGGGGTCAAGGTCATCATGATTTTCAAACCAAACCTTAACTTTTTTGAGTATATCCTCAATGGTACTGGCGGAGTAGTATAATCCGTCTTTAACCTTAACCAATTGCTTTTCTTCCACCAGTAATTTAAGTACGGGGGCTGCTTCTTTAGCATTGACGCCTAATTCTTCAAGTACATCTTTTAGGTTAGGTGGGGTAAGGCCTGTTTTTGTATGAGCATCAAGTAGGCTTTTGCGCAAATCTGTCTTATTGCTATCAAGCTCGATTTTATGAGTAGCAAGGCGCAAAGTATCACCCTCAGCCACCAAGGTGCCAGCCTTTAGGCAACGCTCAATAATAAGGTGCGCAAGCTTTGGTTTTTGCTTGGGGCAAAGCACTCCACGGGCCATACCGCTTTTTAGGGGGTCACGTTTATGGAAATTTTCCGCTTGCTCCAAACATTGCTGCATGAGCTTATTAACAGCTTGCATATGTATCCAGAGGCGTTCATCCTTATCAAAGCAAAGTATATCTCCCTTGCTACTCAATAGTTGCAGAGATTTTTCAAGTTTTTTGTCATGCGCATTGCACAAGACCATAAGCTCGGCGAAAGATGCACCATATTCATCGGCTAGTTGTAACTGAGCAAGCACACGTTCTTCAAGGTTTTGCATGTCTTGTAAAGTGCTAAGTAAATTGAAGCGTGTCTCAAAGTTTGCATCTTTACGTTGCAAGTGTGCATCCATTGGGTGAATAATAGTGCCGCCAGCCACAGTGCGTAAAGGCGAGTAAGCCCGCACAACACAACGGTCGCCCCATACCCCAACCATGGGGGTAGTGAAGCGCACTTCAGTCAAGGCACTTTGCCCAGGCTCTAGGCGGTCACGGTCAAAAAAGTATAGTTTTGCCGCAACTTCACGCGCCCCATGGTGAAAGTGAATTTCAGTTCTGGCACGTATGGCCCTAGGGGCTGAGGATAAACATTGCAACATCACAAGCCAACGGGTGGCGGGGAAAAGCGTGTCTGGGTGCGTGAGCACAGAGCCACGCTCCACCTCGCCCACTTCTATATTTTGAACATTTATGGCACAGCGTTGGCCTGCGGCGGCTGTTTCTGCGGATGAATTATGCCACTGGATATTGCGCACCTTGGTGCTAACTTCATCGGGCATAAAAACAGCTTCGTCACCAACATTAACCTCACCCGCGATTAATGTGCCTGTAACTACAGTTCCGTGCCCCTTCATGGTGAAAATACGGTCAACAGGTAGGCGGAATAAATTGCTTTCTCGGCTGGGGTCAAGATTTTTTGTGCAAGCAAAAATATGCTCACGCATGGGCTCAAGGCCGTCTTTGGTTATGGATGATACAGGAAAAATGGGCGCATCTTCCAAAAAAGTGCCCTTCAAAAATGTCTTAATATCTTCTTGTACAAGGTCAATCCATTCTGCATCGACCATGTCAATCTTAGTTAGGGCCACAAAACCGTGTTTTATGCCAAGCAGTGAACATATTTCAAGATGTTCACGGGTTTGTGGCATAACACCCTCATCAGCGGCGATAATTAGCATTACAAAATCAATGCCTGCAGCCCCTGCCACCATGTTTTTCACAAAACGTTCATGCCCTGGCACGTCCACAATGCCAAGGCGTTCGCCGTCTGGCATGGGTAGGTGCGCAAAGCCAAGTTCAATGGTTATGCCACGTCTTTTTTCTTCCTCTAACCTATCGCAATCAATACCAGTTAGTGCCCGCACGAGGGAGGTTTTTCCGTGGTCAATATGTCCTGCTGTACCAAGCACTAATGGCATATATGCTCCTCTTACTTGCCCTTGGACAAGTCTTAATGTAGAATTGAGCTGTTAGAATACTTTTCATTTTGTTATGACGCAAGTTGTAAATTTGAATGGATAATAGGTACACGGGTCATTTTAATGTAGAAGGTTGCATTTGTAATGTAGTTTACAAAGCATGGATTGCCACGTCGCCCTTCGCTTCACTCAGGTCTTCTCGCAATGACGTTGGCTGGGGGTACTTTACTAGGTGCAGAGTTTTGTCCTGATGCGTTCTACCAGGCGAAGTCATTGCGAGGAAGCCCGAAGAATGAGGGCTGACGTGGCAATCCATTTTCAAGATTGTATCGTAGAAAAATTCTCACACCTTAGATAATATATAGGCGGTATTAAATGGAAAAAATCAGTATAAGCACTCAAAATCGTAGTGAATTTGTGGATATTACAAGGCAAGTTCAAAATTTAGTTAAAGAAAAGAATGTGCAAAGTGGGGCTTTATTGCTTTATTGCCCACATACCACTTGCGCTCTCACCGTAAACGAAGGGGCAGACCCAGACGTTGCAAGGGATATGACTAATTTTTTTAATAAGCTAGTGCCGAAGGACGGCCCATATCGTCATGCTGAGGGCAATAGTGATGCGCATATAAAAACCAGTATGCTTGGGCCGTCACTCATGCTTATTATTGAAGACGGACGAGTACAGCTTGGCACTTGGCAGCATATTTATCTAGTTGAGGGGGATGGGGCGAGGAGTCGCCAAGTTTGGATGCAATTCATTTAATATTTCTGGGGGGAAATTTTTGAAAAAATTTCCCCCCAGACCCCCCTTAAAAACTTTTAACGCCGCATTCCCTTTGGAAATGCGGAAGTGATGTTTGTGTCTCTTCTTCTTTTTGAGCTGGCTTTGAAAAGGCAATAAAAAACGCCATCGTGATTACTCACAATGGCGTTTTGGTTTTTATTGGTTTGTACTACTTAACCAGCAAGGTTAATGCGGGTGAAGCGTACTACATTGATAGTGTCGCCAAGTTCTTTGCCAGCGTCACGCAGTACATCGCTGATGGTTTTTTTGTCATCACGGATGTAGGGTTGCTCAAGTAGGCAAGCTTCTTTGTAGAATTTCTTAACAGCACCTTCAACAATCTTTTCGGCGATGTTTTCTGGCTTTCCTTCTTCCAAGGCTTTTTGACGGTAAATTTCACGCTCACGGTCAACAACTGCTTGGTCAAGGGCATCGGGGCCAACAGCAAGCGGGCTTGCGGCGGCAATTTGCATGGCAATGTTTTTGCCAAGCTCTTTTAGGCCTTCGCTTGCGGCACAATCGGCCTTGGTGCAAGCAAGTTCTACCAATACGCCAAGCTTGCTATTGGCGTGAATGTATACACCAACGGCGTTTTCAGCAGCAACTTCATAGCGAGCAAAATCGCCAAGGGTCATATTTTCACCCACGGTGGCAATTTGGCTTTGCAATGTGTCGCCCAAGAGTGCTTCAAGGGCTGGCACGTCTGCGGGCTTTTTATCAAGTACAAGCTCGGAAATGGATTTTGCAAAAGCTTGGAACTGCTCACCACGGGCTACGAAGTCAGTTTCGCAGCAAAGGGCAGTCATGGCAACGCATTTGCCGTCAGCAGAATTTGCTACAGTAACAAGGCCTTCAGATGTGGCACGACCAACTTTTTTGGCGGCCTTGGCAATACCTTTTTGGCGTAGCCAATCAAGGGCTTTTTCCACATCAGC
>CAYJNE010000160.1:0-4138 GCA_964371345.1 uncultured Desulfovibrionaceae bacterium
GCGGTTTGCGATGATGATCCTACCATACTAAAAGAACATATGGAAAAATACAATGTTGCTGGCTATAATCATTACACTAAGCTGCTTCGTGAATGCGATTGCGATGTGGTATCGCTTTGCACGCCTTCTGGATTGCATGCCCAACAAACCATTGCCGCAGCAAGGGCGGGCAAGCATGTTATTACCGAAAAGCCCATGGCCACTCGTTGGAAGGACGGCCTTGCCATGGTGCGGGCCTGTGATGAAGCTAACGTGCATCTATTTGTTATTAAACAAAATCGCCGCAATGACACCCTCCAGTTACTCAAGCGTGCTGTTGATGAAAAACGCTTTGGCAAAATACACATGGTGCATATGAATGTTTTTTGGACTCGCCCCCAAGAGTATTATGACTCCGCCAAATGGCGTGGCACTTGGGAAATGGACGGCGGAGCCTTTATGAACCAAGCCAGCCACTATGTGGACTTACTAGAATGGCTCATTGGCCCCATTGCTGACGTGCAAGCCATGACTGGAACCCTTGCCCGTGACATAGAAGTGGAAGATACTGGTGTTATGAATGTGCGTTGGCGTTCTGGAACTTTAGGGTCTATGGCAGTAACTATGCTCACCTACCCTAAAAACCTTGAGGGTTCTATCACCATTTTGGGCGAGAAGGGCACAGTACGCGTGGGCGGTGTTGCCGTTAATGATATACAAATTTGGGATTTTGCAGAAAAGAAAGATTATGACGATCAAATAAAAGAAGCTAATTATCAAACCACATCTGTGTATGGTTTTGGGCATCCTTTGTTTTTTAAGAATGTTATTGACTCTTTACGCGGTGATGCTGACCCAGAAACTGACGGACGTGAAGGCTTAAACTCCCTTGAAATCCTTATCGCCGCATATTTAAGCGCACGAGACAATAGAACTATTTCAATCCCATTGGAATATTAGGAAATCATATGCAATTTATAGATTTAGTCGCACAGCAAAACCGCATTCGTGAGAGTGTGGATGCACGTATTAAGACAGTCCTTGAGCATGGTCAATATATCATGGGCCCAGAAGTAAAAGAGCTTGAAAATGTGCTCGCATCCTTTGTGGGAGCTAAGTATTGTATTGGCTGTGCTTCGGGTACTAATGCCTTGGAGCTTGTCTTAAGTGCTTGGAATATTGGGATAGGTGATGCGGTTTTTACCACGCCATTTTCCTTCATTGCCACGGCTGAAGTAATAGCAAAAACTGGTGCTGTGCCCATATTTGTGGATATTGACCCACAAACTTGGAACATGGATAGCACAAAACTAGAAGACGCCATCAAAGCTGTGCAAAATAATGATGCAAGCAACTATCCTCTGCCCAGTATTTGCAAAAACGCACCACTTAAAGCACGGGCCATTATGCCTGTGGATTTATTTGGTAACCCTGCAGACTATGAAAACATTTTAAGTATTGCTCAAAAATACGGTCTGCTTGTTTTGGAAGACGGTGCCCAAGGCTTTGGAAGCACCTATAAGGGCGAAAATCTTTGTAATTGCGGTTGTCACGCCGCGGCCACAAGCTTTTTCCCCGCCAAGCCACTTGGTTGTTATGGTGACGGTGGGGCTGTTTTTACCAATGACGCAGAGCTTGCGCATACTATAGATTCCTTACGTTATCACGGGCGCGTTGATGCACAAAACAAAAATGAAAATATCCGCCTTGGCTACAATGGACGCATAGACACCATGCAAGCCGCAATTTTGCTTGCTAAAATGGAAATTTTTGCTGAAGAAGTGACTTTGCGCAACAAAATAGGTGCGTATTACACAGATCTTTTACAAAAAAACGCCGACAGCAATATAATCACGCAAACAGTTACCGCTGGTGGGCAATCAAACTGGGCACAATATACCGTATATTTACCAGAGCATGTTAATCGCTCTGACATAATGCAAAAACTTAAAGCGCAAAGCATCCCCACTGCTATCAACTATCCATACAGTATGCATGTACAAAAATGCTTTACTTATTTGGGATATGCGGCAGAAGATTTTCCCATTGTACAAAAGGCGAGCACGCGAGTGCTTTCTATCCCCATGCACCCATATTTAACAAAAGAAACGCAAGAATATGTGATAGATAACTTATTACAATCTTGCCGAGGATAAAAGATGTTAAACGTAGCTCTTGTAGGATGTGGACGTGTTTCCAAGCGACATTGTGAGCTTTTGGCTGGTGGAAAAATCGCTGGTGCAAGCCTTGCCTGTGTGTGTGATGTCAAAGCAGACAGAGCCAAAGAAACTGGCGAGCAATGGAATGTACCGCATTTTACCGACATGCATGAAATGATGAATAAAATGGGCGACAAAGTTCACATCATTAGCATCCTTACAGAAAGCGGTAAACATGCCGAGCACACTGTGGCCTTAGCCCCATATGGCAAGCATATTATTGTAGAAAAACCCATGGCTCTTACCTTAACCGATGCCGATGCCATGATTCATGCTTGCGACGCCGCGGGAGTAAAACTTTTTGTAATCAAACAAAACCGCTTCAATGTGCCAGTACAAAAAGTTCGCGAAGCCCTTGAAGCAGGGCGTTTTGGAAAGCTCGTTATGGGGACAGTACGAGTACGCTGGTGCCGCAGACAACAATATTATGATCAAGATGCATGGCGTGGCACTTGGGCCATGGACGGCGGTGTTTTAACCAACCAAGCAAGCCACCACGTTGATCTTTTGGAATGGATGCTTGGCGATGTGGAAAGTGTTTTTGCCAAAAGTGCCACTATGCTAGTAGACATTGAGGCCGAAGATACTGCTGTTGTACTCCTTAAATTCCGCAACGGTGCCCTTGGCATCATTGAAGCAACAACTGCCATGCGTCCCAAGGACACAGAAGGCTCACTTTCTATCTTGGGCGAAAAAGGTAGCATAGTCATAGGCGGCTTTGCTGTAAATAAAATGGAAACATGGCAATTTGAAGAAACTTTGCCCGAAGATGAGAACATCATGCGTGATTTTTCAGTAAACCCGCCTGATGTATATGGTTTTGGGCACAAAACTTATTATGACCATGTAGTAAACTGCATAGAAAATGGTACACATCAATTGGTAGACGGCCTTGTTGGAAGGCGTAGCCTTGAGCTCATCCTTGCCATTTATGAATCCATTGAAACTGGTCAAGAAGTAAAATTACATTTTGTTCCAGAACGTTGCCGCCTTGGGCATAAATAGAGGATAATATGAGTAATAATGCTGACTATTTCGTGCATGAATCTTCATATGTAGATGACGATGTTAGCATAGGAAAAGGCACATCCATCTGGCATTTTACACACATCCTTTCCCGCACTAATATTGGCGAGCGTTGCAATATTGGGCAAAATGTCATGGCAGGCCCCGATGTAAATATTGGTAATGGTTGTAAAATACAAAATAATGTCAGTGTTTATCCATTTGTAACCTTAGAAGATGATGTTTTTTGCGGCCCAAGTATGGTCTTTACCAATGTATATAATCCGAGGGCCCACATTCGACGCATGGACGAAGCTCGCCACACCTTAGTAAAAAAAGGTGCTAGCCTTGGGGCCAACTGCACCATAGTTTGTGGCGTAACCATTGGTGAATATGCCTTTGTGGGTGCTGGGGCTGTAGTCACAAAAGACGTGCCTGCCCACGCCCTTGTGTATGGTAATCCTGCCCGTGTACATGGTTATGTTTGCGCATGTGGCGAAAAATTAAAGGACATGCTCTGCCCTGCTTGTGATTTGAAATATACACAAAATACCAACGGCGTGTCCCTAGCCACATAATTTTTAAGCATAAAAAACACATTATGTCACAAAGCCCACCTCCTGTGCGAGTACTGCATATTACTGCATCATCCATGATTGGTGGAGGACCTGAACATGTTTGGCAATTGGTTAAGCACTTGCCAAATACAATCACATCCTATATCGCCGCCCCTAATTGCAAGCCTTATGGCCCTCGTTTTGCTGACATTGTGGGCAAGCAAAATATGGTTCACATACCACAACGCCGCTTCACGCTGGGTGCATTCTGGCAACTGATTAAATTTGTTAAAAAAAATCATATACAAATTATCCACTCACATGGCAAAGGGGCTGGAATTTATGGTCGACTAGCATCTATATTCACCAAAGCCATTA
>CAYJNE010000161.1:0-4098 GCA_964371345.1 uncultured Desulfovibrionaceae bacterium
TTGGTTTACGTATATTGCGAGTTCTATTTACGGACATAAAATTTTAACCTCAGGGCTAAGATTTAACCCAAACCTCCTTTGCACAGCTTCCCTTGCCTCTTCCATAAGCTCAAAGGCAGCACTGGCACTCCCCTCACCTTCATTTACTAGAAAATTTGCATGTATAGGCGAAAAAATCATTCCACCTCTACTCTTTCCTTTAAATCCGCACTGATCTAACAATTTACCAGCTGGATTTTCAAGCGAAGGATTTTTGAACAAACACCCAGCACTCCAGGCACTTACTGGTTGTGTAGACTTTTTCTTGAAAAAGTTTAGAAACAGTTGTTCTTTAATGACACTATTTGTGGATTGAGTCAAGATAAATGTTGCCTTAATTATGAAATACCATGATTTAATTTTTGGTATGTTAAAATGCCGATAACTATATTGCACATCCTTGGCACTAATAGTAATTACACCTGTTAAGGGCGAATATACTTCAACACTATGCAGCGCAGAACATATTTCGCATCCAAACGAACCTGCGTTCATTGCTACAGCACCACCAACAGTACCAGGAATACCAGAAAGCCCTTCAAGACCTTTTAAACCAAGCTTTGCACACTTTCCAATGAGCCTTGGTAGGCGAACATTGGCACTTGCACTAATCAAAGTTTTATGTTCATCTCTTTCTAAAACTTCTATACCGCCAGTGAAATCTGTCTTTAAAAGCACAATGTTATGACTTTCATCGGCAGCTAAAATATTACTACCAGCACCTAGTACAAAAATATCCCCTCCAAGCTCTTTAATATTTGCAGTTAATTTATGTTCATCAAAATCATCCTTGATACGTATTTCTGCTATAGTTTTACCACCAAGTCGGAGAGTAGTTCTTTCAGAAAGCTTCACATCATAAATAATTTCTAGCATGAATTTTATCAATCCTTAGCTTATAAACTGCTTTTTTTAAATAATAAATTTTATGTAATTTATATTTTTTATACGTTTTTATTGCTTCATTCGTTTAAAAAACGTGGTCCAATGCGGGTAATTGTGCCTGCGCCAAGGGTTAAGAACACATCCCCTGGACGCAAATAATCTTTTGCACCTTGGAGAAGATCATCAAAACTCTGACAATATTCAACATCCAGTGTTGATACTTGGCGAATGCCTTGAGCAAGGCTTTGCCCGCTCACACCAGGAATAGGTTTTTCTGAGGCAGCATAAATTTCACTAAGCAGCAATTTATCTACATTATCAAATGCTTTACAAAATTCACCAAAAAATGCTTGGGTGCGACTAAAGCGATGAGGTTGAAAAGCCACAAGCAAACGCCTGTCGGGATATACTTGTTTGGCTGTGCTAAGTGTTGCTTCAATTTCAGCAGGATGATGACCATAATCATCAATAACAATTACGCCATCCTTCTCACCCTTATGCTCAAAGCGTCGGCCAACTCCGTCAAATTTTTCAAGACCTTGCCTGCAATGCTCAGGGCTAATATCTGCCTCAAGAGCAACTCCAATGGCTGCTAATGCATTTAAAATATTGTGCTTGCCTGGATGTTTAAGCTTCATAATTCCAAGACTTTCACCATGTAACAAAACTTCAAAACGGCTTATTTTTCCAACTTCAGTAATTTTTGCACGCAGGGCATTTTCTTCGCCAAAGCCATAGGTCAAAACAGGCCTTTTGATACTTGGTAGCAATCTTTGCACGCCAGCATCATCGCCACAAACAATATTACGACCATAAAATGGCACTTTATTCATAAAATCTGTGAAGGCCCTATCCACCTCTGCCATACTATCGTAATAATCAACATGATCTAAGTCCACGTTAGTTATGACATTTACTATGGGGAATAGGCACAGAAATGACCCGTCAGACTCATCTGCCTCAGCTATTAAATAATTACCAGCACCCAAACGAGCATTGGCACCATAAGCATTAATAAGACCACCAATAATTACGGTAGGATCCTTACCAGCGGCATCAAAAATAGCGGCAGTCAATGAGGTTGTGGTAGTTTTGCCATGGGTTCCTGCAATGGCAATACCTTGGCGCAAACGCATAAGCTCCGCAAGCATTTCAGCACGAGGGATTATTGAAATACCCTTTTCCTTGGCTGCCATAACTTCAGGATTTTCTGTGCTAATGGCTGTGGATTTAACAAGCACCTGCACATCGCCAACATTTTTTGCATCATGACCTATGTAAATTTCTGCACCAAGATTGCGCAAGCGTTTAACTGTGGCTGATTCACTGGCATCAGATCCGCAAACTTTATAACCTAGGTTCAATAAAACCTCAGCAATACCACTCATACCAGAGCCGCCAATGCCTACCATGTGAATGGTGCGAATTTTTGAATGCATACCTACCTACCTTTGTTTGTAACTACCAACAATCAAAGTGCTAAATTTCTAACAATATTTTGTGCAGCATTACCTAAATCTAGGTTTTTTGCCGATTTTGCCATATTTTCAAGCCTATGTTCATCATTTAGCAAATTCAAAATACTTCCTAATATATCTGCACTATACATTTCGTTCTCTGCAAACATTATTGCTGCTTCATGCTCAACCAATTGCTTGGCATTGTGAGTTTGATGGTCATGGGTTGCATGTGGAAATGGCACAAATATGGCTGGCCTTCCTGCACAAATTAATTCAGCCACCGTTGATGCTCCCGAGCGGCAAAGTACAAGATCTGCCAAATCATATGCTGTTGCCATATCATCTATAAATGCTGAAAGTTGAGTGGTGCTTGCTCCAGCACTCACATAGGCAGCATGAACTCGCTCAAAATCCTTAGCTCCGCATTGATGCCTAACGCTAATACCAGCAGCATTAAATATTTCTAAATTCTCAATTATTACATCGTTTAACGCTTTTGCACCTTGCGACCCACCAACAACCAGTAAACGCTTGCCTGAAAAGTCATGTTTGTTACTGGCAATTTTTGCAACTGCATTGCGCACAGGATTACCCGTAACTATACACTTTTCTGCTTTAAAACCCTTTGTTTCTGGCATGCCTAGAAAGATGTTTTTTGCAAAACGCCCCTGAACCTTATTACTAACGCCAGCGACAGCATTTTGCTCATGCACATAGGTCTTAATGCCAAGGCTTTGTGCTGCCATTATGGGAGCAAAGGCTGCATAACTACCAAAACCAAGCACACAATTTGGCTTAAAATTCTTTATAATACCAATGGCTTTAAAGTATGATTTGAGCATTGCATAGGCAGCAACTATTGACTGCCGCCCCCGACCAAGTATTCCACGAACAGGCAAGCCCACAAACTCAATACCAGCATTGCTCACTAATTTTTTTTCTGGCCCATAATCAGAACCCACAAACAATAATTGCACATCACCCTTGAGCTTTAACTCTTCTGCAACGGCAAGAGCTGGGAAGATATGCCCTCCAGTGCCGCCTGTGGTTAGGATGATACGTTTCATGTTTTTTCCTACTATTTAAGTTACTTGCGCTTCTGCATTTTGCTTTACCGTGCGTGAGTAATTGAGCAAAAGCCCCACACAAAGCAAGGTTGCAAGTAAACTACTACCGCCATAACTTAATAATGGCATGGGAATGCCCTTTGGTGGTGCAAGCCCCATGACAACAGCTAAGTTCATGGACGCACCCATGGCAATAATAAGGGTTATGCCAAAGGCTGAATAACGATCGCGCAATTCTTTTTGACCTGTAATAATTTTGTAACAACGCCAAAAAAATAACATAAATAAACTCATCACAAGGCTAATGCCAATGAAACCCATTTCTTCTCCAAGCACAGAGATGATAAAGTCATTGTGTGCTTCAGGAAGATAGAACATTTTTTGCTTACTTGAACCAACGCCCACACCAAAAAATCCCCCAGATCCTAGAGCATAAAGAGATTGCACCAGCTGATATCCGCTATCTTGGGCATCCTTGAATGGATCCATAAAGGCGGTTAGGCGACGTAAACGATATGGAGAAGAAATGGCAAGGGTAATTGCACCAGCTATGGCCATGCCAACTGCTATAAATAAATAAACAAATCTTGTGCCACCAGCAACGCACATAAAAAATAGCAAGGCTGTTAAAATAACGGCACTACCAA
>CAYJNE010000162.1:0-4094 GCA_964371345.1 uncultured Desulfovibrionaceae bacterium
CAAGCCACTTAGATGCTGAGGGGCCGGCGTGGGTGCTCGTCAGCAAAGACATCTACTAATTGGTATTGTGTTGAAAAATGGCAATCTGCGGCGTCAGTGATAAATTTTAGTCAGGTCGAGGGGGAAAGACCCCACTCCCATCCTAAAATTTATCACTTCCTTGCATCTTACCATTTTTGAACACAATACAAAGTTAATTTAGCACAAAAAATACTTGCAAAAATGTGATATGAATATTTTTGAGAAATCATTAACTTTTTTTGGGGTATATGTGCGGTAGAAACATCTTGGCTCTCTGTATCCGTAAGGCTCGCAAGCTCGCCTACGGCTATGCTTCGCACCCTTCGGGCAGGAAGGAAAACAAGTTTTTTTGAGGGGAGTGGGGTCTTCCCCCCTCGACCCGATAAAAAACGTAGTTTGACGCAGTTAATATCGCACATATACCCCAAAAAAAAGCTTGACAGTTCTATAGTGTATATATAATGTTCCCCTTGCTTTGGGGCGAAAGTGTTGTTTTGTCTTGTTTTTGGGGCATTTTAACACCTTCGTTCATCCTGATAGGAACAATTAGTTCATAACGGGGTGGCCTTATTGAGGCCCCCTTTTTTTTGGCTTAACGATATGGCTAGAGATAAAATTACCGAAACATTACAAGATATTACAGAGCCTGTTGCACAATCCCTTGGGCTTAAGCTTTGGGGTATTGACGTGTTGCAATCGGGTCGGCCCATTGTACGCATTTACGTTGATGTGGACAAAGAGCAAGAAAATAGCTCAGAGCAAGACATGGCCGCACATTCAGCAACCGTTGAGCAATGCGCCAAAATTTCTCGCTTAGTGGGTCTTGCGCTTGAGGTTGAGGATGTTTTTTCCTCTGCCTATGTGCTTGAAGTTTCAAGCCCTGGTTTATCTCGCCCATTTTTTGAGCTAGCGCAAATGGCCTCATATATTGGTGATAATATTGAAATAGTATTGGCTGACTTTTTACCCCAAACCGATGATTTGCCACCCTTTGCCAAGGGACGTAAAAAGTTTGCGGGTGAGTTAATAGCCACCACCGAGCAGACTCTTAAATTAAATATAGAAAATGGCGGCGAGCACTATCCTATAGAATTTATTTGGGAAAGTGTGCGCAAGGCTACACGAGTACATACTTTTGTAATGCCTGAAAAGCCTGGTAAAAAGCGTAAAGATAATAAAGAGAAATAATCTTTCACTTGAAAGACTAGATAATTTGGAGGGATCATGAACCTTGAACTAAAAAAAGCCATAGATCAAATCAGCAAGGATAGAGGCCTTGACCGCAATATGCTGATTGATACTCTTGAAGAAGCCGTGCGCACCTCAGTATTGCGCCGCTTTGACGAAGATATGGACATTGAAGTCACCTATAATGACGATACGGGCGACATAGAAGTTTATCAATTCAAGATAGTTATGGAAGACGGAGACGTTGCCAACCCTGATACGCAAATAGAGCTCACCGAAGCCCGCACCCATGACCCCTCAGTAAATATTGATGATGAAATGGGCTTTAGAGTTAAAATGGAAGATTTAGGCCGCATTGCCGCACAATCTGCCAAGCAAGTTATCATCCAGCGTATGCGTGATGCCGAGCAGGGTATCATTTATGATGAATACAAAGACCGCATTAGCGAAATTGTTTCAGGCATTGTGCAACGCCGTGACAAAGGTGGTTGGATTATTAACCTCGGGCGCACTGAGGCTCTACTTCCCAAAGATGAACAAATCCCCCGTGAACACTACAAACGTGGCGACCGTGTGCAGGCTATCATCATTGATGTGCGCCGTGAAGGACGTGGCCCACAAGTTATAATTTCTCGTGCACATAGGGACTATATGGCGGCTCTTTTCCGCCGTGAAGTACCAGAAGTTGATGATGGTACAGTTCAGCTTATGGGTGTTTCTCGTGATCCTGGCTCAAGGGCCAAGGTTGCAGTGCTTTCTCGTGAGCGTGATGTGGATCCAGTGGGCGCGTGTGTTGGGGTGCGTGGATCACGTATTCAGAATATTGTTCAAGAATTACGTGGTGAGCGCATTGATATTGTGGTCTGGAGCCCAGACATTGCAACCTATGCTCGCAACGCCCTTGCTCCTGCGCTTGCCTCTCGCATTGTGGTGGATGATGAAGCCAATTTGTTAGAAGTAATCGTCCCCGATGATCAACTAACCAATGCCATTGGACGAAAAGGGCAAAATGTAAAATTAGCCGCTAAACTCCTTGGTTGGAAGGTCGATATATTTACCGAAACCCGCTACAATGAAGCCAATGCCATTGGGCGTGGTATTGAGCAATTAGCATCTGTGGCGGAAGTTTCCATTGAATCCCTAGTGGCTGCTGGCTATCAAAACCTTGATAAGCTACGTGAAGCAACGGATGAACAGCTAGCCGCAGACCTTGCTTTGAGCGAAGTACGCATTGCGGATTTGCGTTCTGCCATTAAATTCCTCGCGCCACTGGATGAAGAGACAACCGAGGAAAATGATTAGTGTCGCACACGCCTGTACGCATGTGCGTTATATGTAGACAGCGATTTAATAAGGCTTTGCTCACACGTTACAGTGTGGATATGCAGGGAAAGCTTGTAGGTGATATGGGTCAAAGTGGTCGGGGTTGGTATGTGTGTTCGCATGCCACTTGTAAGGAAAAATTTTCTCTCTACAGACCGAAAAACGCGCGACTCAAAAAGGGTATAAAGTAATGAGTAACAAAATGACTGTAAAAGATTTGGCTGCAGAATTAAGCGTTGATCCAAAAGAATTGCTTCAAAGCATTCAACAACTTGGAATTAACGCAAAAAACAATGCAAGTTCCGTCTCAGGTGATGACCTTGAGCGTGTGCGTAATCATGTAAAGGGTGCATCTGGACGTGGTAATGTTATCGTGCGCCGTAGGCGTGAAGCACCAAAAACAGAACAGCCAGAAGCGGATAAGCCAAGTGCTGACGAGGCTAAAACAGCTTCACCCGAAAAGAAAGCTCCTGCAAAAAAAGACCCTAAAAGCGAAGTTACTGATAAAAAGACTGCTGATAAAAAAGTAGCTGAAGAGTCAGTTGAAGCTTCTGAAAAGCCTGCTAAAGCCGCCCCTGCAAAGAAGTCCGCACCTAAGAAAGATGCCCCTAAAAAGGCAGAAGAACCAAAAGTTCCCACAGCTCGTGTGGTTAGCAAAGCAAAGCCAGAAGTAGCTGAAGAGCCAAAAGCTACCAAAAAAGCTAGTGATGATGCAAAAACTGAGGCCAAAGCCCCAGCCGATACTCCCAAAGAAGAAGCAATCACCACACCAGACGCTGATACTAAGGATAATAAAAAGGCCCGTCCTGCCCCAAAACCTGACGCCTCAGCCATGCCTGAAGGCTCCTCCGCGCCAACATTTGCTGCACGCAGTGACGATGATGCCCCCAAAGCTGATGATGATGCAACTGCCAAAAAGCGTGATCGTGGTTCTAAAAAGAAAGCCGCCGCCCAAGCTGAAGTGCAGCAAGTGCGTGTAATTTCTCGCCCAACGCCAGAAGCCATGGAACAACAACGCCAAGCAGAAGCAAGGCGCAATGCCGCCCCAGCTGGAAGAAATGACGGCAGACCAGATAACCGTGGTGGCGGTGATAATCGTGGCCAGCGTCCTCCTCGTCCTGCTGGGCAAGGTGCTGATCGTGGTCCAGGCCGCTTTAACCGCCAAGGTGCTAGCCCTTCCGTTGATGTAAACCTTGTTACTCCAGACTCAGGCGAAGGCCAAAGCAAGAAAAAACGCATGAAGGGACGCCGCACTGTAGACTTCCAGCAAGGCGATTTTGGCCGCTTTGGGCATGATGATGAAAATGCCGCTCGCATGGGCCGCTCACACAAGGGCCGCCGCAGAGGTAAGGAAAAGGTGCAAGTCTCCACCACTCAACCACTAAAGGCCGCCAAGCGTAAAATTCGTGTGGCTGAGGCCATTCGTGTGGCTGATATGGCGCACCAAATGGGCCTTAAGTCCAACGAAATTATAAAAGTTTTATTTAATCTTGGGGTTATGGCTACTATTAACCAATCCCTTGATATTGATACCGCTACCCTTGTGGCGGCAGAATTTGAAT
>CAYJNE010000163.1:0-4070 GCA_964371345.1 uncultured Desulfovibrionaceae bacterium
ACCCCCGACCAAGAGCTTAGAAGGCTCCTGCTCTATCCAACTGAGCTACGGGCGCGTGGTGTCTAATAATGCAAAAGGCACAATATACTTTAGGCCTTGTTTGGTCAAGTGTCATCTTGTGGTGTAATATATTGAAATGTTAAAATAAAATATTTTGTTTTGAGGAAAAAAAGATTTTTATTCTTGCATGTATCAAAAGTTTGCGCTAGAATGCGTCTTGAGTTGACGAATTTTTTTGTAAAATATGCCCACAACAAAGTGTTTTTGTTGTATTTTTGGTGTATTTTGCAATCGTTTTAACCAAATAATTTGAGGAGAGTATTCATGAAACGTGCTTTAATTCTTTCTTTGGCAGCTACTTTAGTGTTAGCTTCCTCTGTGGCTTTTGCCGCAACCAAACACCTCACAATGGGTACCGGTGGTACTGCTGGTGTGTATTATCCTTTGGGTGGTGCCATTAGCCAAGTACTAAGCACTAAGGCTGGCGGTGCATTTTCTGTAACCGCTCAAACCACTGGTGCTTCTGGCGAAAATATGCGTCTTATCCAAGCTAAAGAAGTTGACCTTGCTATTTTGCAAAATGACGTAGCAAACTCTGCTTACAATGGTATTGCTCCTTTCAAAGATAAGCTTGACGGCGTGCGCGCTATTGCTCGTCTTTATCCTGAATATGTTCACGTTGTTGCCAGCAAAGACAGTGGCGTAAAGCAACTTGAAGACTTCAAAGGCAAAAAAGTTTCCGTTGGTGCTCGTGGTAGCGGTAACGAAGTAAACTGCCGTCAAATGTTTGAATTCTATGGCCTTAACTACAAAAACGTTGAGCCTGTATTCCTACCTTATGGCGAAACTGCTGACCAATTTAAGGATCGTGCCCTTGACGGCTTCGTATTCACCATTGGTACTCCAAACCCTGCCATTCAAGACATCACCACTGCTCAAGAAGTTAGCTTCATCGCTCTTGACGGCCCTAAGGCTGACGCAGTTGTTAAGGCTTTCCCTTACCTTGTAAAGGACGCCATTCCTGCTGGTACTTACAAAGGTCAAGACAAAGCTGTGCCTACCTTGTCCGTGCAAGCTATCCTTGTTGTTAACAAAGATATGTCTGACGAAGACGCTTACCTTGTTACCAAGACTCTTTTTGAAAACGTAGGTGACATTGCTAAGGCCCACAATAAGGGTACAGAAATTAAGCTTGAGCGTGCTACTGACGGTATCACCATTCCTTTCCACCCAGGTGCTGAAAAGTTCTTGAAAGAAAAGGGCGTTATTAAATAATTATAATTTAATAGCTTAATTTAATTATTAACGGCATGGGGCAACTCATGCCGTTTTTTTATGGCGATATTTTACCTAGCATAATAATTGTATTTCAAATTAAAGTGTGCTATAATACTCAATGTAAGTATATAATATGTTGTAATTTATGATGAAAATACTTAAATATATCATTTTGGCTTTGTTTCTAGTGTTGGGCTGGGGCGGGCTTGTTGAGCGTGACTGGATTGAACTTAAAACCATAGATGGGGCACCGTTATTACTTGCTCCCATACCCAGTGGGGATAAATTTTGCATACGCTTTACCCACTCTGTAGCCCTAACTCCTGTGGATGAATGTTTTATAATTGAGGGTGATAATATAGTCTTAAAGTCCACTATTTATCACGACTTTGGGGCAGGGCTTCCACATAATGTGGATGCTGGGCAAAAAATGATTGTAAAAGACGGTAAGATTTTTATAACTGGTTTTTCACTTAATATTCCCGTTTTACAAGTACGGGTAGGGCGCATTGCTAAGCATATTATAATGCTCCCCCACGTTTTTTCAGATAAATTAAGCATGATACGCCTTGATACATTTGTAAAACCTGGTGAAACTGTGAGTATTACTGCAAAAAAGTATTCAATGTTAGAAGCTTATATTAATAATTGGTCTACCATATATACAAAATAACTGTACCTTATAAAGTACAAACTTCAATTTGAGGGGGCCTTATGAATCACAAAGAGCACATGGAGCAAAGAATCACAGAAAGTGCTAAAGGTTTTGCTCTGGAAGATGGAAAACTCGATGCTTCAGTAGCCGAGAAAATGCAAGACACGGTGGACGTGTCTGAAATTGTGGCAAAGTATGATAAAGAAGCTACATATAGGCAGTTCAAAGGCTATATGGATATATTTATTCGTACTTTGTGTATTGCCTTTTCTGCCTTCCATTTATACACAGCCGCATTTGGAGCCTTTGCACCGCAAATTCAACGCTCTGTACACTTGGGCTTTGTGCTTACCTTGGTTTATCTTCTATACCCCATACGCAGCAAGCAAGATTTAAATAAGCTTGCTTGGTATGATGTTATTTTAGCTATATTGGGCGCGCTTGTTTGTGGTTATATTGTTTATAACTATGACGTAATTGTGCTTGAGGCTGGCCCCCCCACCGACCTTGACCTAATATTTGGCACCATGGCCATAGTGCTTGTTTTAGAAGCCACAAGACGTATTGTGGGCTTCCCCATTGCATTGGTTGCTTTTATATTCTTGATATATGCCCTTTATGGTAACTATATACCTGGTATTATGGGACATAAAGGCTTTACAGTTTCACGCATTGTTGCGCATATGTATTTAACCACTGAAGGTATTTTAGGTATGCCACTTGGGGTTTCGGCCTCATTTGTATTCCTCTTTGTGCTCTTTGGGGCCTTCTTGCATAGTACTGGACTTGGTAAATTCTTTATTGACCTTGCCCTTGCCGCCGCAGGTAAATATGTGGGCGGGCCAGCTAAGGTGGCCGTACTTGCCAGTGGATTTTTTGGTACTATTTCAGGTAGTTCTGTTGCAAATACTGTATCAACGGGTACGTTTACCATTCCACTTATGAAAAGTGTTGGCTATCGTGGACACTTTGCTGGTGCTGTTGAAGCTGCATCCTCCACAGGTGGACAAATTATGCCGCCCATTATGGGGGCTGCGGCCTTTATTATGGCTCAGTTCTTAGGAGTTAGTTATTTTGAAATTGCAAAAACGGCCATTATTCCCGCATTATTATATTATTTAGCTGTTGGCTTTATGGTACATATGGAAGCAAAACGCCTTGGCCTTCAAGGTATTCCTAAAGAGCGTTTGCCAGTAACCATGAACGTTTTGCGTGAGGGTGGCTATTTGCTCATCCCCATATTTGTTTTAATTTACCTACTTATGCAAGGCTACACGCCGCTTAAGTCTGCTTATTATTGTATTATTACCACTGTGGCCATTTCTGTGCTTGCCAATAACTGGAAATCCTATCAAGGTGCCCAAAATAATAACGAAAGCGTAGGCAAGGTGCTTGTAGAATGTAATAAACTTAATCTTAAAGACGCACTTGCCGCCATGGAAAATGGTGCAAGGCTAGCCCTTGGTGTTGCCGCCGCATGTGCGTGTACGGGTATTGTAATTGGGGTAGTAACCCTTTCTGGTATGGGCTTAAAGCTTGCCAATGCCATTGTTGCTCTTTCTGGTGGTAGCTTTATGCTAACCTTGGTTTTAACCATGCTTGCATCCATTGTTCTTGGTATGGGCCTGCCAACCACAGCAAAATATATTGTGCTTGCAACCATCGCCGCCCCAGCCATTAAAAGCTTTGGCGTACCAGACATGGCCGCACACTTATTTATTATGTACTTCGGCATTTTAGCTGACCTTACACCACCGGTGGCCCTTGCCGCTTACGCTGCCGCAGGTATCGCCCGTGCTGACCCAAATAAGACAGGCTTTACCGCAGTAAAACTGGCACTGGCAGGGTTCCTGATACCGTACATATTCTGCTATAACCCAGGCTTGCTTATGATTAACGCCACTGGCATGGAAGTTGTCTTCTACGTGGTAACAGCAGCCATTGGTATTATATCGCTATCATTTGCCAATGTGGGTTACTGGCTCAGAAATCTGTATATATGGGAGCGTCTACCCCTAGCAGGTGCTGCCATTGCTCTAATTATACCAGATATTACCACTGACCTTATTGGGGCAGGGGTTATGGTTGCTGTGTATGGATTGCAAAAAATTATGCCCAAAGACCCGAAAGGGGGGCC
>CAYJNE010000164.1:0-4047 GCA_964371345.1 uncultured Desulfovibrionaceae bacterium
TCCATACGGTCAAGCTGGGCTCTGCTATTTGATTTGTAGTTATTTTCAAAAACTTTATCCATTTCATATGATGCCATGCCAATAACACCCATAATAGATAAAGCCACCGCCACAATCATGGCATATAGAATTTTACCACGAATACTCATAAACACCTCGTATGCAACAAAGCTTAACTTTGAGCAAAATTAAAATATAAATTGCCTAATAACAATTATCTATACAACAATTATCGGATAAAATAGAATTTTATTTAGGCGGGACTAAACTTATTCCACAGTAACACTTTTAGCCAAATTACGGGGCTGATCAACGTCTGTACCAAGATATTCAGCAACCTCATAGCTAAACAACTGTAGAGCAGGTAAAGCAAGAAAAGCAGCAAGCGGCCCATTTTCAGCAGGAATAATCCAAATATCATCCACTTGAAGCTCCGCCTTGGCACTTTCAGCATTGGCAAGGGCAATGACCTTGCCCCGTCTGGCCTGCACCTCTGCAACATTAGACTTAACCTTAGCAAAAAGCACATCATCAAGAGCTAGAGCAAATGTGGGAAACTCCGTATCAATCAAAGCAATGGGGCCGTGTTTCATCTCGCCTGCGGCGTAACCTTCAGCATGAATATAGGACAATTCTTTAAGCTTTAGCGCACCTTCAAGGGCAAGAGAAAAACAATGCCCACGCCCAAGATAAAAAAAGCTTTGGCTATGCGCATAAAGTCTGGCAAGCCTTTGGGCAGTGCCACGCATATCGTCCAAGGCCTCTTCAAGCTTTGTGGGTAAACCCTGCAAAGCACTTATATATAATGATGAAACATCATCATTTAATAACTGTTTACGTTGGCCCCAAAATAGGGCCATAAGTGTTAGCACTAGCATTTGGCTAACCATGGCCTTGGTGGAAGCAACGCTGATTTCTGGCCCCGCTTGAGTATAAATAACACCGCTGGATTCACGCGCAATGCTTGAACCCACCACATTACACAGCCCAAGCACCTTTGCCCCATGCTCTTTCGCCACGCGCAAGGCGGCAAGTGTGTCTGCCGTTTCCCCGCTTTGGCTAATTACAAGCACCAAGTCGTCTGCATCTAGCAGCACGTCTTTATAGCGAAATTCTGAAGCAATTTCCACACTTACTGGAATTTTAGCCCAAGATTCAAACACATGCCGTGCCCAAAGGCCAGAGTGATAAGACGTACCACAAGCCACAATGTGCAAACGCTTGGGAATGTTAAAGTCGTCAAGCTCTGGTAAGTGTACAGTTGAGCCTTGAAATCTGCCTACCATGCCGTCTTGCAATACTCGCGGTTGCTCAAAAATTTCCTTGAGCATAAAATGCTTATAGCCACCCTTTTGAGCAGCTTGCATATCCCATTTGATATGATCAACCTTTTTTTCAATGGGTTGCAAGTTTTCTATGTCCAGCACTTGCCAAGAATTGGGCGTAATTGTAACAATTTCACCGTCTTCAAGAAAAACAACATCACGTGTATAGGGCAAAAAGGCAGGAATATCAGAAGCAAAAAAGTTTTCACCAGTGCCAATGCCAAGAATTAACGGAGCCGCAAGGCGTGCCGCATATAGGGTGTTGGGGTCTTGCCTATCCATAAGGCATACAGAATACGCCCCATGTGCCTGACGTAAGGCCCAAGCAAAGGCATCCAAAAGCTTGGGATGTGATTTTAGGCCTTCATCAATGAGGTTAACGAGGACTTCTGTATCAGTTTCAGACTTAAACGTATAACCTTTTTGAGTTAAATCATCTTTAAGCTCTTGGTAATTTTCAATAATTCCATTATGAACTATGGCAATACGCTCACTATTAGCTAGGTGAGGGTGCGCATTACGCTCGGCTGGCACGCCATGTGTGGCCCAGCGGGTATGCCCCATGCCCGTAGTGCTGGTGCTCATGGGCTGCTTGGTCAAAATGTCTATAAGGGCCGCAAGCTTGCCTTCAGCACGCACTATTTGAATGCTACCACCCTGCACATAGGCTAGACCAGAAGAATCATAACCCCTATATTCTAGGCGTTCTAAGCCTTCCACCACAATGGGAACGGCGGGGCGATGTCCTGCATAGCCAATAATTCCACACATAATAAATTACCCTACTGCTCTGAAACCATATTTAAATATTGCTCGTTCAATATTTCAATGTCGGCCTTTTCTGAAAGGCTTGCTAAGAATAATTGGAACATTTTTTCCTTACGCTGCATAGCTAGCACATTGGCAATAATCTGTTGCATAGCTCCCAATTGGGCGTCTTGGGAGTCCTTTATTTTTGTAACTCTAACAAGCACTGCTCCACGTTTACCGTCAACACTTGCGTCATAAACCGTAGGTAGCCATGCACCTTCTTCAGCGTCAAAAAGAGCTGTGTTCATAGTAGGTTGAGATCCAAGCACACCCACATCGGCATCACGCTGTACTCCAGCAATGAGTTTTGGTTTAAGGTCGGTTGCAGTATCAATATTTTTGCGCAACTCGGTGGCTACACGAGTAGCCTCCTCCAGAGCGTTTGTTTCTTGCAATATCTTAAATATTTCGTCCTTAACTTCAGCAAAAGGGCGGGTGGTGGCATCGGTTTTTTCTATAACTCTTGCCACAATATAGGTATTATTTTCTGCCGTAAGTGCCGCATCAAGCGGTACACCAGCAGATGTTGCCAAAATTTGGGCTGAGCCTTGAGGTGAAATTTGCAAAAGCTTTTCAAGCTCAAAAGCAGGTAATAATTCAGACCTTTTAAGCTCAAGATTTTGGGCCTTGGCTGCATCGGCGAGGTTTTTACCAAGAATATTTGCTTCAATTAAATTATCAAGCACTTCGCGTAATTTGACAGCACCCTGCTCCCCTGCAAGTTCAGTACGAATATCGGCTTCTACCTCTGCAAGAGCTTTGGTTGCGGCAGGGTTAAATTCATCAACCTTAATAATATGCACGCCAAATTCTGAACGCACAGGCTCAGATATATCCCCAGCTTTCATGCTAAACACTGCATCGTTAAAGGTAGGCACAGTGTCACCAGGGTTTACCCAATCAAGGTCACCACCATTAACTGCAGTGGTTGTATCTTGAGAATGCTTTTTAGCAAGGGCCGCAAAGTCTGCACCATTTTTTAATTCTTTTAATATTTCATGGGCTTTTGCTGTAATTTTTTCCACATCTTCTGGAGTTGCTGTGGGCTCAACAGTCAAAAGAATATGCCTAACTTTAGCTCTAGGTTGAGTGGTAAATTTATCTTTATTGCTCTCATAATATTTTGCAATGGCCTCAGCGGTAATACTTTCTGGTGTCACCACTGTGGTTGGGCTTACCAAAATATAGTCGATGCTCGCCTTGGCAGGGAGGCTAAAAGCTCCTCTATTGCTTTCATAGTAAGCATTAAGGCTATCTTCGGCTGGAGGGCTGAGCTTGGATACGGCATCCTCAGCGGGGAAAAACAGATATTCCACATCACGTTGTTCATAGGTAAAATTAAAAAATGCCGCCACTTCTGAGTCAAAAGCCTCACCAGTTATGGTCACATCACGGCGCAATTTTCCTTCAAGCAATTGGTTGCCCAGTGCATTTTCAAACTCACTTAGGCGTTGACCTTGCGCATTAACCAAACGCTTATAAAGCTCAGGGTCAAAGCCCCCTTCAGCATTTTGGAATGCTGGTATTTGCTCAATGGCCATGCGTAGTTCCGCAGGGGCCACCACAAGGTCAAGGCGTTTTGCTTCTTGTTGTAACAATGATGCTAAAATAAGCTGCTGTAACACTTGTTGAGGCAATTGCATTTGTGCCAATTGTGCAGGCGTTATGTCGGGGTTGTTGCGGCGCACATCTTCCCTTGCTTGCATGTAGGCACGCTCAAAGGCAATGATGCTAATGGGCTCATCATTCACAGATGCCACCAAGGTTGCGGGACTCATGCTCTGCATACTACCCACACCCCAGAAAACAAATACCAAGATGATAATGCCAAAAGCTAACTTAACCCCCAACGATTGGGAATTGGAACGAATAAAATCCAACATTCTTAACTCCAATTAAGTAAATATAATTT
>CAYJNE010000165.1:0-2664 GCA_964371345.1 uncultured Desulfovibrionaceae bacterium
TCAACAGTGTTGCTCGCAACATCCATGGCATTAGCTGTTTCGTTGGAGGCCGTGTTGATGCTTGTAAGAGCACGGTTAATTTCCTCAGATGTGGCAGATTGTTCTTCCGCCGCAGTTGCAATGGTGCGTACTTGATCAGCAGACATATCAACCATTTCCACAATTTCGCTTAAAGATTGACCTGCTTCATTGGCAAGGTCAGTGGTAACGGTAATGCTAGTTACAGATGTGTCCACATTTTTCATATTGCGCTCAACGCTGTTTTGCACACCTGCAATGGCATTGCCAACTTCCACCGTGGCTTCCATGGTCTTTTCAGCAAGTTTGCGTACTTCGTCCGCAACAACGGCAAAACCACGACCAGCTTCACCAGCACGGGCAGCTTCAATGGCGGCATTAAGAGCTAGTAAGTTTGTTTGGTCAGCAATGTCTGAAATAACGTTCATAATGGTGCCAATGGCCTCCGCCTGACCGCCAAGTTGCTTCATATCATCTTTTAATTGTTCAGCTTGAGAGGCAACCTCAGCAATGCGCCCAACCATTTCTTGCACAATTTGTGAGCCAGTATCTGCCTTGGTGCGAGCCTCGTTGGAAACAGTGGCAGCATCACCTGCACTGCGGGCAACCTCAAGCACTGTGGCGTTCATTTCTTCCATGGCTGAGGCTGTTTCTGTAATGCGATCAGAGGTAATGGACACACTTTGGTTAGACTCAGCAACTTGGGTGGAAAGCTCTTGAGAGGCACTAAATACGGCCTCAACAATACCTTCAAGTTGAGCGGCGGCATCAAGCATACCTTGACGCTTAGCCCTTTCTGCTTCGGCTTGAGCTTCTTTTGCTTGGAGCATGGCGGCTTTTGCTTCTTCGCCCATTTGTTCGGCTTGTTTAGTTTGTTCGTGAGCTTTGTTAATGTTTTCTTTAAGTGAGATAAGCATGGCCCGCAAGGAATCGGCAAGAAGGCCAATTTCGTCAGTGCGGTGTACATCAAGGGTTCCGTCAAGGTTGCCATTGGTAATATCTGCTGCAAAGTCAGCACCCTTAGATACGGCAGCAACAACAGGACGAATAATGATAAAGGCCACAACAGAGCTTAATATAACAGCAACTATGGTAGCAATTATGGCTACATTGCGCAGCACACTAAGTTCGGAGAATATATCACGGTCCTCAGCTCTGGCAACAATAGTAATATCGCTACCGCTCATCTTGGTGTGATAGGCAATAACAGGCTCGCCAAATACGTTGGTGTAGCGAGTAACACCGTCAGAACCTTGGGCAATTTTTTTCATGATAGGGGTAATGGGTAGATCTTCTTTAAATAAGAATTCCTTATTGCGGTCAAGCACTATGCGCCCCTTGCCGTCAATGGCAAATGCATAACCAAACTCACCCACCTTAATACCCTTAAATACTGTGTCATATACTTGGGTAAAATCAATATCACCACTAAGAACACCAAGAATATTCCCATTACTGTCCTTAACAGGCAGCACAACTCCCAATAAAACTTCATTAGTTATGGTGGACATGCGAGGATAGGTAGTTGGAATTTTACCAGCCATAGCTTCCTTGAAATATTCACGGAATGATAGATCAAGCCCAACGGCCTTGGGGTTAGAAGATGCGATAACAATACCTTTTGTATTTAGCAAGTTAAAGCCATTCATCATGGGTAGGGCACTGGTGCGTTCTGCAAGCCATTTGTTCATGGTATCTTCTTCGGCTTGAGTGTGCATTCCAACGGTGGAAAACTCAACTACATGATAATCTTCAACGGTTAACTGAATGAAAGTTTTAGTTGAGTTAATTGTATAGTCAAGCATACGCTGCAAGGATATGGTGGTTGCTTGCATGGAGTCTATAGCATCATCTGTTAAAGATTCCGATGTTTTGGTGTAGGTCAAAAGACTTAGTATACTCATGGAGAGTATTAAAACCAACGCAATAGGAATAAGAATTCTTCGCAATAGTATCATAAAAAAAACCTCTTTTTTAAGACTTTAAGTGGTGTTTACTATCGGCAAAAAAAATATAAACTTTATATTCAGCGATAGTTAACTATAATGACTAATTTGTTTTGATATGCTCTAGGACGTGTTCATTTGAAAGTCAACACGTATTTTATACATTTGCTTGGCGGGTAGGTTTAGGATTTCAATACCTGTTTTTTCGGTAATTTCAGCAAGGGAATTACATACGTCATCCCAAGACGGGCCAATGAATGTAAACCAAATATTATAGGCATTTCTGCGTAAATAATTATGGGTAACGCCCCTATATTCATTTACGGTTTGGACAAATAAATCCATTTTATCGTCTGGCACTTTGGCTGCGCAAAGGGTGGAGCGAAAGCCAAGCTTTGCCGATTGAAAGTTAGCCCCAAGGCGGCGGATGATTTTTCTTTCTTGCAGGGCTCGCACCTTGGCTAGGGCCTCGGCTTCAGTAATATTTAGCCTTGCACCAAGCTCGGCATAGGGGCGAGGCACAATGGGAAAACCAGTTTGAATAATATCAAGCAATTGTTTATCTATGCTATCTAAATCCATAACTATTCCTTTATTTTTTTAGGAACGTAAGTGCAAAGCGGCTCTTCTGCCATATGGTCATTATCCATACTATATGCTCTGGCACGACAACCGCCACATACCTTATGATACTCGCAAA
>CAYJNE010000165.1:2764-4031 GCA_964371345.1 uncultured Desulfovibrionaceae bacterium
ATGCGATAATAATGTGGCGCGCAGGTGGCTTTTAGGTGCATATTTGTGGTCTTTCTAAAATCATAAAACCAATTTAGAACTTCTTCATATTCCTTGGCAGTGATAACTTGATCTTTAAGCCTAGCCGCACGACCCATAGGCACAAGCAAGAATATATGCCAAGCCACAGCCCCGATGCGTTCACATAGCTCAAAAATACGCTTGAAGCTTTGCAAATTGTCACGGGTGACAGTGGTATTTATTTGAAATTCCATACCTTCTGCTTTTAGAAATTCAATGCCACGCATGGATGCATCAAATGCACCAGGTACTGCCCTAAAATCATCATGGCTCTTAGCATCGGCCCCGTCAATGGAAATGGAACATCGCTTAATGCCTGCCTCACGTATTTTGCGGGCCGTTTCTGCGGTGATTAGCGTACCATTGGGCGAAAATACACAGCGCAAACCCTTGGCGGTGGCATAGGCAATTAGTTCATACACATCGGGGCGCATCATGGGGTCGCCACCAGTGAAAATTATAATAGGTTCACCAACTTCGGGGAAGGTGTCAATAAGAGCCTTGGCCTCAGCAGTGGACAGCTCACCAGGATATGGCTCAGGGTGGGCCTCACCACGGCAATGCTTACAAGCAAGATTACAAGAGCGAGTAACTTCCCATGCAATTAGGCGACACTTGGGGCTACCGTCTGGCAAGAAGCGGCTGGCGTGAGGGTGTGCTCCACCGTGAGCTCCGTGCATTCCATGTGCTTGTATGTGGTCGGACTTCATGAGCGTATAATCCCTTTAAGAAGCAATTCTTCAGTAAAATAATTGATAATAATATCCGCCCCAGCCCTTTTAATGCCAAGTAGTGACTCTAATATAACGGCTTCTTCATTAATCCAGCCCATTTTTCCAGCGGCCTTAATTAATGAATATTCACCGCTCACTTGATAGGCCGCAAGGGGTGCATCAAAATTATCTTTAAGTAGGCGAATAATATCCTGATATGGGCCAGCAGGCTTAACCATTAAAAAGTCCGCACCTTCTTCCATATCGGCAGTGGCTTCACGCAGGGCTTCACGCATATTGGCTGGGTCCATTTGGTAGGATTTGCGGTCACCACTTTGAGGGGCAGATTCTGCGGCCTCACGAAATGGCCCATAATATGCTGATGCGTATTTAACCGCATAAGACATAATGGGTGTGTGCACAAAGCCTTCTTCATCAAGAGCCGCACGAATAGCCGCAATGCGCCCGTCCATCATATCAGAAGGGGCCACAAT
>CAYJNE010000166.1:0-1835 GCA_964371345.1 uncultured Desulfovibrionaceae bacterium
GGTAGATTAACCGCCAGCGGCACAGTTTATAATAAGTATACCCATACCGCCGCCCACAAAACCCTACCCTTTGGTACTGTTGTTGAGGTAATTGATCAAAAAAGCGCACGCCGCACCGTGGTTTGCATAACCGACCGTGGCCCATACGTTCGTGGGCGTGTTATTGATTTATCAAAGGTTGCCGCCGATGAACTTAACCTTGGCACACGTGGTATAACTCCTGTTAAATTACGTGTTGTCAGCGATGTACATGGCAAAACTCTCAACGAAGATGAATCCTTTTTTGTGCAAATTCAAAGCATAAGCCAAGGCGAAAATGAAAAAATTGGCCCCTATGAACAATTTGCCGATGCCAACGTCATGAAGGAAGTTTTATCTACCGAACATCCAGAAGCTTCCATTATCATAGCCAGCCGAGATGATGACGATGATGATAACGACAGCGACGACAATGACAATGATGATAACGATGATAATGACGACAATGACGGTTAAATCCTCCTAAATTCAAAAACTCCCGTTAACCAAGCGGGAGTTTTTTTACAGAAACACATCCACTCCAGAACACAAAATCCAACATAAGGAATTTTCATGCCTAAAAATGTGCTAAAAATCATTGTTCCCATTGGTATGCTCTTGGGCATTTTTGCCATTTGGTATATGCAGCAGCAAAATGAAACTGCAACCACAGCAGAGCTAGCCACACCCGACACCCCCTTTGCATTAAGAACTGCTCAAATAGATTTAGATAGCTTAAAAAAGCTTAATGTACCTATTATTATTGACTTTGGTGCCGACTCTTGCATTCCATGCAAAGAAATGGCTCCCGTGCTCATAAAGCTAAATGAAGAAATGCAAAATAAAGCCGTAATTAAATTTGTGGATGTGTGGAAGCACCCCAATGGTGCTGATGGCTTTCCCGTGCAGGTAATCCCCACCCAAATTATCATCAATGCAGACGGAACACCCTATGTTCCAAAACAAGTCAATGACATACAATTTATGAAATATTCCTCCAAAGAAGATAAAAAACACATCTTCACTGCCCACCAAGGCGGGCTTACTGAACAGCAAATGCGCAACATACTTCAAGATATGGGCGTAAAATAGTGGATGCATTACTTACAGAGCTATCAAGGCTCATCGTAGACAGCACTTGGCTTGCACCCTTTATAGCTTTTTTGGCTGGTGTTATTACGTCCTTTAGCCCTTGCTCCATTTCAAGCGTGCCCCTAATTGTGGGCTATGTGGGCGGAGCAAACATTACAGGTGCACAAAACACCAAGCGAGCCTTTATGCTCTCAGTGATTTTTGCCTTAGGAAGTGCCCTAACCTTTACCATTTTTGGCATTATGGCCTCGCTTGCTGGTGAGCTTGTGGGAACAGCGGCCCAGTGGTGGTATATGGCTCTCGGCACACTCATGATGCTTATGGTATTGCAAATGCTTGGAATTTATCAATTCATCCCGTCCATAAATTTAAGTGCAAAAAATAAAAGCAAAGGCATGGTGGGTGCGTTTGTGGCTGGTATACTAGGTGGGCTTTTTGCCTCACCCTGCTCTACCCCAGTGCTTATTGCACTCATTGCTTTAGTTGCAGAACAAGGTAATTTAGTTTTTGGTATTGTACTGTTTTTATTTTATTCTTTAGGGCATGGAATTTTAGCAGTTATGGCTGGAACATCAGTAGGCCTTGTACAAAAACTATCCCAAGATAGCCGCTATGCAGCCCTAAGCAAGGCACTAACCACAGGGCTTGCCATAATCCTACTTGGCATTGGCTTTTATATGTTCCACCTAGCTTTTCAGATGTAGTGGGAAGGCCTCGCATTACTA
>CAYJNE010000166.1:1935-4029 GCA_964371345.1 uncultured Desulfovibrionaceae bacterium
ATTTTCTTAGCAAATGGCGTTGCGCACACAGCCCCAAGCACCGTAGCCCCCGCCCCCATGGCGGCAAGGTTTAACACCTCAGCAGTATAAAGACCCGCACTGGCCTGAAATATGGCTGCCACAATAAAAGCCGCCAAAGAAAAAACATTCATAATGCCCATACTTTGTGCTTGCGACCAACCAAGGTACAAGGCATATGCCGCAACTGGTGGGCCACCAAAGGAAATAGACGTAATAAGCACCCCTGAGCTAAAGCCCACAAAAAGAGTTTTGGGGGCAGTTTCCTCTCGTTGTACTATGTTCGCCCGCCCACGCAAAACCTGCAGACACACGAAAAAAAGCATCACTGAGCCTGCAAGAAGTTGTATATATTGAGCTTCAACGTACAAAAGTAAGCCAAGCCCTACCAACGAACCAGGTACAGCCCCCACAATCAATTTCTTTATAACGGCATAAACACTATCTCGGCGGTATACCCAAGCCATGTAAAAGCATATGACTAACACCACAAGACATGATACGGGAAATAATACCGTTGGGGGGATGAAGGTTGCCAATATGGGTACAGCCACCATGGCCCCGCCCATGCCACTAATACCTGTGACAACTCCAGCCACAAACCACGTAGCCAAAAAAATATAATCGTATAATTCCATAATTTATTTGTATGCTAGGGGGAAAGAGAATTAAAACTTCACCGCTGCAGCAAAGCTCTCAGAGAGGCGTTCTTGAATATATTTGCACATATGGGCGTCATCTTCTTCAAGGTTTAGACAAAGTGCATCTTGGCCCATGAGCCCCGTGGGTACAAAGTCGCCCAACTCTTCAGGGTCATTGACCATATCCGCATAAAAACATACAGAAAGCCAACGTTCCTCGGGGTCATCATCCACCACGTCAATGAGGGCAAATAGAGGACGGTTTTTTTGATCTTTGTGTATGGCCCGCAGAGAATAACTAATATTCGGGCGAGCTTTAAATTCAAATTTAGCACCGTTTTGCTTTAACATATTATAAAAACTTAAAAAGGCATCCTTAGCATTTAGGGGGTCAATTTTCCATTCGCGAAGCCAAGTTTCTAGTTCCATATTTACTTCTGACATAATAATCTCACTATTTGTTATCGTCTGACAGGACACATTCTATTAAATCTTGCTTAAGTAGCCAGTAAATATGCGCAAATAATACTTCTTTCGAAAATTTACTACCCCACATATTTTCTTGAGCACGCTCTAAAAGCTCTGCCACAGTACATCCCTCAATGGTTTGTTCAATAAGCTTATGGATAAGAGGCTCCACAAGGTTCACAGCCGCAAGACCATAATTATTCCACGGGGCTCGCTTTTCAATGCAGGCAAGGCCAAGCTCTGTGCATTTAAGTGGACTACCCGCTTGCAAATGGTGGCTTGCATATATGGCAAAAGTCTTACCATAATCCAAAGCATAAGGGTGCTTTGCAGTACGCAAAATGGTTTCTTGCTCCGCACTTATGGGCGCGTTTTCAAGCTCATTCCAAAACTTTACCCATTCATCCACCACATTATCAAATGTATAAAGCTTGGCGGCACGTTTTTTGGCTTTTTCACCCATTTTTTTGCGCAAATCAGCATCAGAAATAAGCTTAAATAGGGCTTGCTCTAAGTCTGGCATGTGCATTGCTGTTTGCTGACTACGCAATAATTGGTTTAATTTATTAAACAATACACCAGCCATACTATCCAAAGCTGGAGTATCACCAGCGGTCAGAGTCGGAATTAAAAATCCAGTTTCTCCATGCACAACAGTATCTTTATAGCCATTCCAATCACTGGCAATAACTGGCAAAGCCGATTGTGCGGCCTCCACAATAGTTAGTCCAAAGGTTTCTTGAATATTGTCAACGGGCGAGGCAAATATATCCGCCGCCGCAAAAAGCTGTTTTTTAAGCTCACGAGAAGGATTGGGCATAATGGAAAATGGTATATCCCAAGCCTTAGCTAAGGAAATCAGCTGCTGCTCCAGTATATCATCCTTGTCCATGACACCTGCAATAGCGAGTATAAATGGAAGATTAGGATATTTAGCCCTTATACGGCGCAAGCCAATTAAGAGCGG
>CAYJNE010000167.1:0-3936 GCA_964371345.1 uncultured Desulfovibrionaceae bacterium
GAGCATCCTGGGTAATAGGCAAACTTCATGCTTTTTTACCCTCCTCTTTACAGCGTTTTTCATAGCGTTCTAAGATGCGCCCCACAGCCTTGGCACCTTTGATGCCATGTGGAATAAATGGCAATTTATTCTTGGCAAGGGCCATGGGTGCAAGGTCTACATCCGTCCAGAGGCGGCCTGAACGTATCATATAAAGAACCATGACGCCCATTTCATAGGTGCGCCCGCAATAGCGTACTGTGTCTAAGAAAGACAGCCAAAATTTATTAACTTTTGGCACTGCAAATACACCTTCTTGGCGGGCTCTATGGCGCAAATGCTCCATGAGGGCGGCAATATCAATACTATTGGGGCAACGTAGCGAGCACGTTGCACAAGATAGGCACATGGCAAGGGAGCGAGATTTTAAAACTCTGTCCCAATGGCCCAACTGTAAATGGCGTAAAATCTGGTGTGGTTGCAGATCATAGCTAAATGATGCTGGACATCCTGCCGTACAGTTACCGCATTGATAGCATGTGCTAATGCTGGTGCCGCAAGCTTTTTCCAGAGTATCTAGCTCTTTTTGGAAACTATCTACATGATGACTTTGTGTATCCATATATGTCCCCATTTGTTCAAACTTAATTATTAGACATTGTGAAAAAATATACACAAAAGAGCACAAGGCAAGTATTTTATATCCTAAAATATGCAAGCATACAAGATAAAAAGAAGAAATTTTTTTTATAAATTTTCAAGGTAGCGGTGAAAAATTAGCAAGTTATATCAATATAATTTTGCTCATGCCAAGTGATGTTTTGGGGTGATATATTAAGGCTTTGCCACTTATTTAATAGCGATTTTTTGTGCCCTGCAAAAAAACCTTGGCAAGAACTTGGCAGGGTAATACTTTTTGCTAAGTGACCATTTAAGGCCGTTTGCACATAGTTAAATAAAGCCTCGGCTTTGACAAGGCTCCCAAGGGCTGGATGCCTTGGCCCTGCGAGAATTGCATCCTCAAGCCCGTCCTCTGGCGCAAGGCCCATGCGAATGACAGCTGTCCCTTGCTCAAAGGCCATAATCCAAGCCGAGGCTAGGCTTGTAATGGTTTGTTCAAGCTCCCAAGGGATGTATCTACGCTCTGCCCAAAGACCTGCTAGGGCTGTATTTTCAAGTACTTGACATGGGTAAAAACGTAAAACTTTGGCCCCATATTGTAGGGCTTTTTTTGTGTCATCTAAAAAAATTTCGGGTGTTACCCCAGGCATTCCAGGCATAAGCTGTATGCCCAAGTCTAAGCCTTGAGCATTAATTAAGTTGCAAGCTTTTCTTGCTATATGCTCATCATAACCTCGTTTTGCGGATAATAGTGCGTTATTATTAAAGCTTTGTATGCCAAGCTCTACCATGTTAAAGCCAGAATTTTGTAAAGCATTTAGTATATCTATATTGATAGCATCAGGGCGGGTGGAGCAACGAGCACCCACAATGCGCCCTGCAAGCTTTTGCTTGTGTACAAAATCACAACAAAGCTTGAAGTCTTGTTCGTCAATAGCGGTGAAGGTTCCACCGAAAAAACCAAGTTCTGGCAGTGGTTTATGTTCATTTTGTCTTTGTTTCAGTATGGCTTCAGTGACATCAAGTATGGCCTTAATGCTTTGCAATTTTGTGCCACTTTGTACCTCTTGGGCGCAAAAAATGCACCGCACTTTGCAACCAGCAAAGGGGATGAAAATTGGCAACACAGGGTGTGACGAGTGTTTTTTTTGGGGCCATGGAAGATTAATTTTCATAACATACTGTAAAATAAAATGATTTTTTAAAGATTTTCTAAACTTTTTCTATTTTTTCAATATACTAAATATATTGATGTTTTTTTAATGTGAGAATGCGTTTTTTCATAAAAATAAAAAAAAACAACAAAATGCAAAAAAAATCTTGCATACAAGGGGTATACAGAGTATATTCCCTTTAGCCAAGAAATTTGGATTGTTTTTCGCCGCTTGCGAATACTGTCACAAAAGCCTTGCATGTGCAAGACAGTGTATGCTTAAGGTTAGTCACTGCGGTAAAGTGGCGAATAAATATAAGTCATAATTCTAGTGATTTGGAGGAAGTTATGGGGAAGACATTAACAAAAGCCGAGATTGTCGAAGCTATTTATGAAAAAACAGACAAAAATCGCTCTGATGTTAAAAACATTGTTGAGAAGCTTTTAGAAATTATGAAGGGTGCCATTAAGAAGGACGATTCCTTACTTGTTAGCGGCTTTGGTAAGTTTGAAGCTTATGACAAGAACGCACGCAAGGGCCGTAACCCCCAAACAGACGAAACCATTACTCTTGCTCCTCGCAAGGTGGTTGTATTCCGTCTTTCGCGTAAGTTCCGCACCGAACTCAACGGTAAGTAAATTTTATAGACTAAAAAGGCCCCTTTGTTTTATGGGGGCCTTTTGGTCTTATAATGAAGACTCTATGCCTAGGCCTTGGCGTATGCATAGTTCTTTTGTTTTGTGCTAAACAAAGCTTGACACTCAAGCTAGGTTTATGTACAGCACTTTTGTGCAAGGGGAGTAACCGGGTTCTTGAGACCCAGGCAACGTCAACAGCATGACCTTAAAAAGTCTGGCGTTGTCCTTGAATAAAATTCAAGTGGTAAGACCTTCACGGCAATTGGCCGGGAAGGTTTTTTTTGTACCTGAACAACATTTGTGTTTGGGGCTTTTCTGGCAAAAATTAGTGAGGATTATATGGAAACCAGTACACTTATGGCGCATCACTCTATCTGGGAAATGGTTATATTTCTTGTATGTGTCTTTTTCTTTTTGTGGCTTGATTTGCATAGCCATAGGGACAATAAGGCCATTAGCGTAAAAAATGCTTTGATGTGGTCTACACTTTGGGTGACTTTAGCCATGCTCTTTGCCGGATATATAACGTGGGAGTTTAGCTTTGAGCCTGCCCAATTATTCTTGGCAGGCTACCTTTTGGAGTTATCCCTTGCTGTGGATAACCTCTTTGTTATTATGGCGATTTTTGGCTCCTTTGGGGTTAAGGACGAATATCAACACCGCATCCTATACTATGGCATCTTGGGTGCGCTCATAATGCGTTTTATATTTATCATTGCAGGCACAAGTCTTGTGCAAGCCTTTGGTAACTATGCCTTGGGTGTATTTGGTGTATTTATTTTGTGGACTGCTTGGAAGATGTGGCAACAAATGGGCAAGCATGCCGAGGCCATAGAAGATTATTCTGGTCACTGGTCGGTGCGCCTGACGCAACGTTTTATCCCTGTACATCCGCATGTGGACGGCGAGAAGTTTTTCACTCGTGTGGGTGCTACAGAAAGTACTAAGGGTGTTCTTAAGGCAACTCCATTATTTTTGTGCTTAATTGTGGTTGAAATGTCAGACGTGATGTTTGCTTTTGACTCAGTGCCAGCTATTATTGCCATTACCAGTGACCCTTTCTTGGTATATACCAGTAATATATTTGCGATTTTGGGCTTGCGCTCCATGTATTTTATGTTGGCTGCGGCTAAGCGTTATTTGCGCCACCTTGAAAAGAGTGTTGTGGCAATTTTAGCATTTATTGGTATTAAGATGATGTTTATGGTGACGGGCGTTGTGCATTTACCAGCTATGGCAAGTCTTGCTGTGGTGGGGTCGCTATTATTCATTGGGATTGCGGCGTCATTCTTACCAGAGAAGAAAGAAAGTTAATTTGCTCAAAAAAGCAGCATCTGCTGCTTCAGTGCTAAATTTTAGTCGGGTCATGGGGGGAAGACCCCACTCCCCTCCTAAAATTCATCACTTCATTGCATCTGATACTTTTTTGAACAAATTATAATGTCTTTTTAATATTTTTTAATCCAACTTAGATAAAAACCAAAGCCCCTATTTTCGTAGAAAATAGGGGCTTTGGCGTTAAAGTTTTTTTTGGAAGGGGTCTG
>CAYJNE010000168.1:0-3896 GCA_964371345.1 uncultured Desulfovibrionaceae bacterium
TCGCTGGAGGATTTTCATTTATCTCCACAAAAAAGCTATACCCTGCGGCCTCAAGTTGGGCTCGCTTCTCAGTAAAATCAAGCGGCCATGCAGGATAAACCCACACATTACTCCCATAATTACGTGCCCAAAATACTTCACCCTTGGGGCTTGCAAAAGGCTCATTAGGTTTAACCCCAGATAAACCAAAGCGGGCCACACCCACGGGGAAAAATCCTTTTAGCACAAAGCCCAATGGTAAGGAGCTTTGCTTTGGCAATAGTAGCAAATCTTCCTTGCTAAGCTCAGGGCTTGCAAAAGCCGCCGCAAAACCCATATCCTTAAGCATATCGATGTGAGCAACATTGGCGCAATTACAAAATGGCCCAGCAATTAAATCAAGCTCATCCCTTTGCACAAAGAGGCTCTGCTGCCAAGCCGCATTGCACACAAAATGCCTAGCCCCTGCACGGTAAAGCTGAGAGAGCAAGCGAGAAAAAGCCTTCTCCTCCTCAGGCCAAATAACTGGCGGCAACCACCACGCCACCTTGGGCACAATGGTACGTGAAAGCTCTAGCGCCTTTGGCGAAATCCACAAAGCCATATGCATGCCTTTAGTTCCACGAGTTTCACGCCCTTGAGGAATATTGGCTCGCAAGCTCATATCTGCCCTTTTACGGGCTTTTGTGCGCTCTGCAAAGTTAAGCTTCACATCCATGGGTTTAGATTTAAAGTTCTGCTTTTTTGCAATATTAGCAATTTGTTGCTCGCCTCTATTAAGTATATCAATAAGTTCTGGCTCTCGTCTATCAATCAAAAATACAGGAGTACCAGCCTTGGGGGTCTTATGCTTGGGCACCCGCAAAACTAGCGTCCCAGCCTTGGGCACACGCTTGGTTACGGGCAAAGTACTATGAAAGGCTTGGTCTTCAATACCAATACGCAAATAATCCTTGGCAAGTAACTCCCGATGCGCCTTAATAAAAGCCCGCCCCTCTGCGTCAATACCACTTTTGCCCACAAGCAAGCCAGAGCTTGTTTGCTCATATGGGCTTGTGGCTAAATTTTGCTTTTGTGGTAAAAACCTAGCCCTTGTGGTGGGCCGCCCAAGGGCCATTTCCAAAAAGTCCTCGGCCATTTTCTTAGCCTTGGAATCACCTGGATTATCCCGCAAAATTTTATATGCTGTCACCACATAATACACATAGTGCGGCCCCTTTTTGCGGCCCTCAATCTTCCAAGATGTCAAATTAGGCACATCAAGCAAAGTCTTAGCAAGCACATCTAATGATAAATCCAAGCAAGAAAAATAACGCCCGCTATGCACCTTGCCACTTCTTCTGGCCTGCGTATTGCGCCCCCCTCTATTATCTTTGCTACGGCTCTTATCATGTCCTTTATGGCCGCTTTCAACAGGTGCAGGAGGCGGAACAGCATTACCACCTTGACGGTAAACACGTCTGCACGGTTGCACACATCGCCCCCGCAAGCCGCTCTTGCCACCCATATAACTTGACCAATAACAACGCCCAGACACGCAATAACACAAGGCCCCATGCACAAACAACTCAAGCTCTAAGCCCTGAGGACAAGCTGCACCCATGGTACGAATTTCATCAATACTCAATTCTCTTGGCAAAATAACCCGACTTGCGCCCAAGTCTTTCGCACTCAAAAGCCCCGCAGGATGCGTAATATTAGCCAAGGTGGATAAATGTAACTCACCCTCAAAGCCCGCTTGCCTAGCAATATTCACAAGTCCAACATCTTGAATAATCAAAGCATCAGGCTGAACATCACGAGCAAGACGACCCACAAGGTTAGCAGCACTACCCATGTCATTGGGCTTTAGCAAGGTGTTCATGGCCACGTAAACACGGGCATCTTGAGAGTGAGCAAGCTCCACCAAACTGGCAAGCTCACCAATGCCAAAATTCTCCGCCTGCATCCTAGCTGAAAAATGCTTAAGGCCTACATAAATGGCATTGGCACCAGCCGCAAGAGCGGCTAAAAATGACGGCTTATCACCGGCTGGAGCGAGTATTTCTGGTTGCATAATTTTTATTCTTTTAGGTTGGTTAATTTTTCTGGGGGAAACACCATTTTTACAAATGCGCAAGCTTACGGCTGAGGTGCGGCGGCAAGTATATTCTTTGCTAGCTCAACATCTTTAGCAATGCGCTCCTTAAGCTCCTCTACATTGCTAAACTTGCGCTCATCCCTAATCCTTTGCACAAAACAAAGCCTTATATCTTGCCCATATACATCGTGCCCACCGTCCAAGAAAAAGCTCTCTATGCTAAGTTCCTTATTCTCAAACGTAGGCACATAACCCACATTGGTCACGGCGGGTATGGCGCAGTCCGCAACTCCTGTAACCCCCGTTACAAAGGTCGCGTAAACTCCTCGCTTGGGCAAAGTGGCATAATCTGTCTGAATATTGGCTGTGGGAAAACCCAAACCTACACCCCGTCCATGCCCATGTATGACCGTACCTTCAATGGAATAATACCGCCCGAGCAAGGACTGCATATCCCACACATCACCAGCCCGAATAAAATCCCGCACACGGGTGGAGCTCACCACCGCATCAAGGGCAATCACGGGGGGCATTTGCTCTACACTAAAGCCATATTTTTCTCCAAGAATGCGCAAAACATCCACATTGCCAGCCCTATTTTTACCAAGAGAAAAATCATAACCTATAATCAACTTGCGGCAACGCAAAGGCACAAGCACATGCTGTATAAATTCTTCGGGGCTTAGAGATGCAAGATCACGGGTGAAGGGTAGCTCCAAGGTACAACCTATGCCACATGCGGAAAAACGGCGTAAACGCTCTGCCTGTGGGGTTATCACCGCTGGGGCATGAACTCCAGCAAGCACAGCTAAGGGGTGCGGCCAAAATGTCACCACCATGGGTAACAAATTATTTTGTATGGATTTTTCTAAAGCGCGCCTAAGTAGGCTTTGGTGCCCCACGTGCACGCCGTCAAAATTACCAATGGTGATACAAGTATCAACATTGTTTTTGGCATAATCGGAAAAATCTTTGGGTGAGGTAATACACTGCATGACTAAACTAAATGCTGAAAAATAAACTCATAATGATTGCGAAGCATCAACGATAAACGCAAAGTTTCAGCCTTAAGCGTTGCATCATCGACCTTGCCAAAGGAAAGTAAGTGTCTGCTAACTTGGCTAAAATCTTTATCACCAACACTGCGTAACATATCACGATAGGCCCGCAAATTTTCCATGTTGCTATTCTTGGTTTTTTGCGCACCTTTTTTAGTGTATTTTTCTAAAAAATAGTCAAAAATACTGTCGGCAGATTGAGGAAAAGACCTCTCCAAAGCCAAAGCCCAAAGGCCAATATAGGTAGATTCAAACTCTTTAAGCAAGGTATTGCGCAAGGCACGGTCAAAACGCCCGACTTTAAACATCTTTAATTCTTGAGTAAAATCAGCCGCACTCAATAAACTTTCAAATGTAGCCGTAACCTCTTCAGGTGTATATTTAGGAGTGGTAGGACTATGCTCGGTCACGGGAACTTCCTCCGCCTGTATTTTTTCTTCTTTTTCTATATTTTTGTTTATTATTACTACGATTTTCTTTTTGCTCAAGGGGTACAATTTTGCTCCCAAGGCTTTCTTGATAGCAAGCATCTAGCAACATATTTAATAGGTCATAATGCCCTTCATCTGATGCATCTTGGTTTACAATGGTTTGAATTACATTACTAAAGCGGCGCATTCTTTCTTTTTCAAGGCCAGTAAGTTTACGATAGCGTGCCTCTAAAAGTGCAATAGTTCTTTGCCCCACAACACTTGAGACATCATCATCCGAAGGATTTTCGCGTAATATTAACGGAATATTAAACCTTTTTGCTATGCGCTCAAGCTCCATTTTTTCCA
>CAYJNE010000169.1:0-1721 GCA_964371345.1 uncultured Desulfovibrionaceae bacterium
GAGGGCTTATCTTGCGCACTTATGGAGGGTATGAGCATGGGGCGGCCTGTGATTGCCAGTGATGTGCCAGGTTGCAGGGAACTTGTGCGTGAGGGGCAAAATGGATTTTTGGTACCTGCAAAAGACCCCGTGGCCTTGGCAAATGCCATGGAACGCTTTATACTTGAGCCGCAAAGCATTGCCCGTATGGGCTTAGAAGGTAGGCGCATGGCCCTGCAAAATTTTGATGCGAGAAACGTAGCCGAGTATATTATGCAACATATGGAAATAGTATGACAAAAGCCACGGTTAGCACATGTTGTTTATGCTCAAAGCGTGTTTTTGACATATGCATCGCACTGTTTTTACTTATAATAAGCAGTCCTTTACTTGTGCTTGCGGCCATTGTGATACGCTTAGATTCTTCTGGCCCTGTAATTTATGCCCAAAAGCGAGTGGGGCTTCACGGGAGTATATTTACCCTATATAAATTTCGATCTATGCATCATGATGCGGAAAAAAACGGCGCAGTTTGGGCTAAGGTCAATGACGAGCGCGTAACAAAATGCGGTAAATATATGCGCAAACTGCGCATTGATGAACTGCCCCAGCTTTGGAATATTTTAAAAAGTGATATGAGCCTTATTGGGCCAAGGCCAGAGCGAGTGGAATTTGTGCAAGAGCTTGAAAAAAGTATTCAAGGTTACGGCCTTAGGCATAGCGTTAAGCCAGGTCTCACGGGCCTTGCGCAAGTATGCTACCCCTATGCGGCCTCGGAAGAAGATGCCAAAAATAAACTTGAATATGATCTTTATTATATTAACAATATGTCCCTAAGCCTTGAGCTTAAAATTTTATTTAAGACTGTGGGGGTAATTTTATTCCCCTCAGGGGTGCGCTAGGGTTTGGTAAAAGATAATTCTAATATATTTTATAATATTAGCGTATTATATTCCTTGACAAAAAACCATAAAACTATAAAAAGATGCCCATGCAATTTTTTTCCCCACCCATGATTGAAGGCATCAAGCGTGCAATCCCCATTGTTCTTGGTTATGTACCAGTAGCCTTTGCCTTTGGTGTTCTTGCTGTTAAGAGCGACATCCCACCCTTACTAGCTGTGGCAATGTCTATATTTATTTTTGCAGGCTCAGGGCAATTTGTGGCGGCGGCCCTTTGGGGTAGCGGTGTTGGTGCGGCCTCGGTGGTGCTGACGGTTTTTGTGGTTAATTTACGCCACTTACTCATGTCGGCCTCCTTGTCCACTCATATGCAAAAAAGCACAAAATTGCAGCGTTTTCTCATGGGTTGTGAACTTACAGATGAGACATTCGGGGTGCATTCATCGGCCTTTAGGCGTGGCTGGCAACTTTCTCTAACTACTTTATATTCTTGTAATATGACTGCGCATCTCTCGTGGATTGGCGGCACAGCCATTGGGGTTTATTTTGGCTCACTCATAAGTGATGTTCGCCCCTTGGGTCTTGATTATGCTTTAACTGCCATGTTCTTAGCCCTGCTTATTCCTCAATTATATAGCCGACTTGATTTGTTAATTGCCGTGTTTTCTGGCTTTGTGTCGGTGTCACTTAAGTTAATGGGCCTTGGGCAATGGAATGTTATTGTGGCAACCATTGCCGCCGCAAGCCTTGGGCTTGTGCTTTCAAAGCGCAAAAATCGTATCGAGGCAAAGTCATGAATATGGAATTAATACTTTGTATTATTGGCTGTACCTTGGTGAC
>CAYJNE010000169.1:1821-3871 GCA_964371345.1 uncultured Desulfovibrionaceae bacterium
CATGGCTTTTTTGCGTTATATTGGGTGGTAATCGTGGCAAATAGAAAAAGAAGCATTGGCCCACCTCTTGAACCTGCCACGCAAAGCAAATTTTTGCTGGTGCGCATAGCCCCTGACAAGGTGGGCATGTTTCGCTTTTTGCTTGAGGCTTATGGGCATGTGGCTTATTTTTCAGTGTTAAATAAATATGATGCCTTATTAAAAATTATATTTTCGCCGCATAGGGAGCAAGCAACCCACAATGCGCTTGCTGAGATAAGTCAGAGCCTCACCTTAGAGATTTTGCCTTGGCCCGCTCCTGTTCATGCTTAAAAAGCACTATTATCATTCATAATTGCATTTATTAAGAAATTCTATTAATCTAACCCCATGAAGATAGTATTTTGCATTGACGATAATCCTAGATTTTTACGCCTTTTGCAGGTGGCTGTGCGCTCTTTGCGGAAAGTTATGGGAGACGATATCCCTTGCCTTTGCGTATATGCAGGCGATGATCAAAATGTGTTTGAAAGCTTAGAGAAGGATAAAATTCCCGTTTCTCGTTATAATCCCATACTTTCACGGGATGTCATTCCTAAAAATTTGCAATATTCCATAGGTTGTTTTTTAAAGCTTGAGCTAGCCCTGCTGCCAGAACTTATGGATGATGACTATGTATTGTATTGCGATGTGGATGTGCTTTTTCGCAAAAATATCAGTGCATTACTAAGTGAAAAGCCTGCATATATGGCTATGGCAAGAGAATTTACAGCTCCATTTTACCATGACCATGAAGAATTACGTTATACATGGCGGGATAATGAATATGTTATTCCCATGCCCTTTCCCATTTGGACGTACAGTAGCGGGGTTTTACTTTATAATCTGCAGCGTTTACGCAAGCATGACCTCATTCATAATTTTTTGGCATTTTGCGTACAAAATGTGGAATATATCGGAAATTTAGATCAATCTTTACTTAACTATTACTTTGGCAAGCGCATTACGCTCATTGATGAAACTTGGAATCGCCCCCCTTATCATGCTGATGCGTTGGAAACTGCTCATATCATACATTTTCATGGGCCAAAGCCTTGGCATGTGGGCTGTACCTTGTGGAAGGATTTGCGCATGGCTTGTTATGAGCCTCTCCGTTTAGCTTGGGTTGAATATTTAACAGCATCTGAGCGAGAAGAATATGAAGCATGGTGCGAGGAAGACCGTAAGTTGGTGTAATTATGTCAAATTTATTAGACTTACTTCCTGAAAATAAAAAAATATTCCCACCAGAGCATCGCTATATGGTGCTGGATGTGGAGACTCGCCGCTCGGCCCAAGACGTTGGTGGGTGGGGCAAGAAGGACAAAATGGGTGTTAGCGTTGCGGTATTATATGACAGTGCCGATGATAGCTATACCCCCTATGCTCAAGATGAATTAAGCACACTTTTTACCCGTTTGTTAGATGCCAAACTTATAATAGGTTTTAATATCAGCGGTTTTGATTACGGGGTATTGCAACCCTTTGCCGAATATGACTTAAAAGCACTTCCCACCCTTGATATGCTTGAGCATGTGAGAAAGCGTCTGGCATTTAGAGTGTCTTTAGATAATATTGCCACGGCTACACTTGGCGTTGGCAAGAATGCTGATGGATTGCAGGCACTTATTTGGTGGCAGCAGGGTAGGCTTGATGATATTACCAAGTATTGTCAGCAGGATGTGGATGTTACGAGGCAAATTTATCTATATGGCCTTGAACATGGGCATTTATTTTTTGCTGATAAGTTTGGTAATAAAAAGCAAGTCTTGGTGGATTTTAGAGCTAAATAAGTTTTTTGGGGGGAACTTTTGCTAACGCCAAAAAGTTCCCCCCCCTCAAAACGCGTTAATGGCGGCAAGATTTTAACGTTTATTGTTATATTTTTTCGCAATTAAATACAAAAGGTTTGGATACAAGCTAAATATAACCCTAAAAACAAGCAATAGGAGTGGCAAAGCCACTCCTATTGCTTGTTTTTAGGCATTAAAGTTTTTTGGAAAGGGGGTCTGGGGGAAAACCTTTTCTTCAG
>CAYJNE010000170.1:0-1920 GCA_964371345.1 uncultured Desulfovibrionaceae bacterium
ACGCTTGTCAATATTTTTTTTACATTTATACTTGCAAAGCAGAAAAATCTGCAAAATTACCCATTCTATCCATAAGGGCTTTTAGCATATTAAGACGATTTATGCGCAAAGCTTCATCATCACACATAACCATTACTCCGTCAAAAAATCCGTCCACTGCAGGGCGAATATCCAGCAATAGCGTTGGTATAGCTTCAAAATCATCCTCGCTCCAAAGCTTATCAAAGCGTGGTAAAGCATCATCTAGGGCTTTGGCAAGGGTTTTTTCGGCATCTTCTTGTAGAAGTTCAGTTTTATATTGACCATTTAGGCTATGCTCGCCACCTTGCTTGCGCACGATGTTTGAAACACGTTTAAATGTTTGCACAGCCTCGGTATAACGGTCGCTTTTTTGCAATATTTCAAGAGCCTCAAGGCGTTTTTTAGCCACACAAACGTCATTACTACCAGCATTTAATGTGGCGTCTACTAATAATGTATCGGCCCCTTGCCCTTGTAAGTAATTTTTAAGGCGAGCGGCAAAAAATTCATCAAGCTTTGATAGGCATTCTTCTGGTGCAAGCTTCCAATTTTTTTGACCATATAACTCTTGCGCTTGCTTAAATAACTTTTGCACATCAAGGCGCAAACCAAATTCAAGCACACAACGTGCAATGCCAAGGGATGCACGGCGCAAAGCATGAGGGTCTGCTGTACCTGTGGGAATCATACCAAGGCCAAAGCAACCCACAAGGCTGTCTGCTTTATCGGCAATGGATAGCAAGGCCCCAAGTAGACTTGAAGGCACTGGGCTATCGGGCCCTGCGGGTAAATATTGCTCCTTAAGAGCGGTGCAAACAGATGCGTCCTCTCCCTTTTTGCCAGCATAAATACCACCCATAATACCCTGTAATGTATCAAATTCACCAACCATACCCGAAACAAGGTCGGCCTTTGAAAGACGCCCTGCTCTTGCGGCATGACTTGGGTCTGCATTACATTCCTTAGCAAGCCAAGTGCAAAGACTTTCAATGCGGCGAGTTTTATCACCCATGGAACCAAGCGGCCCAATGAATATTACAGAGTCCAGGCGAGTAAGCCAGTTATCAAGATTTTCTGCACTGTCACTTTGCCAGAAAAAGCGTGCATCTTCAAGGCGAGCTCTTAACACACGCTCCCAGCCCTTTTGTACCAAATCTTTATGCGGGGGGGTCATATTAAGTATGGTTAAAAAATGCGGCAAGAGATTGCCCTTATCATCTTCAATACCAAAGCTTTTTTGGTGGCTTTCCATACTGGTTAAAAGCACTTCACGCGGCACTTCAAGGAATGATTTATCAATATTACCAAGCAGTGGTACGGGGTGTTCACATAGGCCTTGCACTTCATCTAGGAGGCTATCTTTCCAAAGTACTTTGCCTCCCATGGCGGCGGCTTGTTTATTGCCTTCATCAATGATGATTTTACGGCGAATTTCAGCCACGGGCTCTACTCCGCCCTTGGTGCGCACTGTATCAAGGTAGTTTGCGGCCGCATCCACAGAAATATTAATGGATTCTTGATTGGTATGAATGCGATGCCCCCAAGTTATGCGGTCAGATTGCACATGCCCCACATTAAAAGGCACAATATCGCCGTCAAATAAAGCCAAAATCCAGCGCAAGGGACGAGCATATGTAATATCATAAGCACCCCAATGCATTTTTTTTGCAAAGGGTTGAGCCATAATGATTTGCGGGCAAATTTCAGCAAGTATATCAGCAGTTTTTGCGCCACCCATGCGCTTTTTAATGGCAATATATGGGCCTTTGTCTGTTTCCTGAGTAAAAACATTATCAAGGCTCACGTCATTGGTGCGCAAAAAACCCTCAAGGGCCTTGGTGGGATTATTGTCAGCGTCATAGGCCACACGCACTGGCGGGCCAGAGATAGTTTCTTCCT
>CAYJNE010000170.1:2020-3844 GCA_964371345.1 uncultured Desulfovibrionaceae bacterium
TAGGCAATGGCGTTTTCTTCAAAAGCCGCCACAAAGCGATTATGTAGTTCTTTTTCCTGCGTGGCTAAAAAGCGCGCTGGTAATTCTTCGCTACCGATTTCTAATATAAATAAGGACATATATTCTTCCTCTACTTTGGCATCATGGGGTATTCAAGGGCCTCACGCTGTGCGGCATAAAGCTTTGCCACACCTGAAGCAAGGGTGCGCACTCGCCCAATATATCCGGTGCGCTCAGTAATGGATATTGCCCCCCTAGCATCAAGCAAATTAAAGGTATGGGAGCATTTTAGGCAATAATCATAAGCGGGCCACGGCAAGTTAAGCTCAATCAACTTTTTGCACTCAGCCTCGCAGGAATTGAAAAATTGTAAAAGCATTTCGGCATTGCTTTCTTCAAAATTATAGCGAGATTGCTCAACCTCATTTTGATGATATATATGCCCGTAGGTGACATGCTCATTCCATTTAAGATCATAAACAGATTCAACACCTTGCAAATACATGGCTAAACGTTCTAGGCCGTAAGTTAGCTCCACACTAATGGGGCTTAGGTCAATGCCACCAACTTGTTGAAAGTATGTAAATTGAGTTACTTCCATACCATTTAGCCACACTTCCCAGCCAAGACCCCATGCTCCAAGTGTGGGGGATTCCCAATCATCTTCCACAAAGCGAATGTCATGCTCATTGGCATTAAGGCCCAAGGCCCCAAGGCTTTCTAAGTATAATTCTTGCACATTTTCAGGAGATGGCTTTAAGATTACTTGATATTGAAAGTAGCGTTGCAAACGGTTTGGATTTTCACCATAGCGACCGTCTGTGGGGCGGCGTGAAGGCTCAACATAAGCCACATTCCACGGCTCAGGGCCAATAACACGCAAAAAAGTGTGCGGGTTAAATGTTCCCGCTCCGCATTCAACTCCGCTTGGCTGTTCAATTACACAACCATGCTTTGCCCAAAAACTGTGAAGAGTTAGGATTATATCCTGAAAATTCATACTTTATCCTCTTTATAATATTATAAAAAAATATTTCTAATATGGCGTTCAACAATTGTGAAATGCTAGGAGGGTTATACTTTTTTGAAGCGTCCCTCATCCCACGCAATGCCTAGATGATACTGCACAAAACCGTCAATGGCTCTAAAACAAGCTTGCCGCTCTTCAAAATTTAGGTCAGCCATATTCCAGCTCAGGGGTGATATTTTCTCAACCATATGCATAATATTAAGCGTATTGGCAGGCAAACTCACTGTATAGGCAGAACGTTTGCCCCCAGCACATGCCACACAGCGGGCAGTACCTTCATCCATATGAAAAGTAATATTTTCTCTTTCTAAAGGCTTACCACAATCTATACACACATGCCATAGGGGTGAAAAACCCTGTTCACAAGCTATGCGCAGGCGAAACAATATGGGGTAAAGCATATGCGGTGCAGATTGACCCTCAAAAATTGTAAACATCTCCTGCATAAGGTCATAGGTGGCTTTGGTGGCGTCTTGCGTAATGCCAATGGCCTCCAAAAAGCGTACACAATTCATGAGCATACCTAAGCGTGCCCAATCTTTGCGCAAATTTTGTGGGCCATGCACAAGCACCCCTTCTTCAAGAGATAAAAACTGCCCATTACGAGAGCTTTTTACACGGCAAGAAAGAGTATTTAAAACGTCAAGACAGCCGCAAAAGCGTTGCCGACTGCGACTGCCACCAAATGCAAAAACCGTCACCAAACCACGCTTGCGTGAAAGAAGCCTCAACCACATATCGGCTTCACGAAAACGCCCTACATGCAGCACAATGGCAGAATCATTCCACTCCAT
>CAYJNE010000171.1:0-3816 GCA_964371345.1 uncultured Desulfovibrionaceae bacterium
TTTTTTAATAAGCGTACAGCTTGCTGCACAATGCCATTATCTGAATAACCCTCTGAGCCAGTGGGGTCTTTATCCTTAGGTATGCCAAAGAGAATGACAGAATGTAGCCCATGCTCCACAGCCTTTGCCACTTGCTTTTCAAGCTCTTGCAATGAAAGCTGATATTGCCCTGGCATGGAGCTAATTTCTTTACGAAAATTAGCATCATCGGTATCCACCACAAAGTAGGGCATAACCAAATTTTCTGGCCTTAGGGGTGCGGTTTCTCGCACCATATCCCTTAGCATTGGCGATGTTCTTAATCTACGGCCTCTATGGAATGGCATACGCTAGTCCTTCCTAATCTCATCATCAGTTAAATAACAAGCTGGGTCTTCGGCCCAGATGTCATCATAGTATGCCTCAGCTCTTGCACGGAAGTTACCACCGCAAATATTTAAGTATTTGCAAGTGGCACAGCGGCCTTTTACGTGAGGTTTTTTGTCTTTAAGTTTGTGTAAAAGCTCAATATTTGGGTCATCCCATATTTCAGAGAAGGGGCGTTCTAGCACATTACCAAAGGTATGGTTACGCCAGAATTGGTCAGCATGAACACTACCGTCCCAAGAAATACAGCCAATGCCACGACCTGTGCTATTGCCTTCGTTGAATTGCAAAAGCTCCATAACTTCATCGGCCCGTTTTTTGTCCTCACGCATTAGACGTTCCCAAACATAAGGGCCGTCTGCGTGGTTATCAACGGTAAGGATTTCTTTTTCATTACCAGAGTCAAATAGGGCGCGGCTTTCGTCCATAATTAGGTCGAGTAGCTTACGGGTTTCAGCGTGGGAAAGGTCTTCCTTAATAAGCTCAGAACCACGGCCAGAATATACAAGGTGATAAAAGCAAGCCCGTGGCACTTCTAAATCTTTTAATAGCTTAAAAATACCAGGTACTTCTTGGACGTTACGCTTGTTAATGGTAAAGCGTAAGCCAACTTTTAGGCCCTCGGCTTGGCAATTTTCAATGCCTTCAAGGGCTTTTTTGAATGCACCAGGCACAGCACGGAATTTGTCATGCACTTCTTCCATACCGTCCAAGGAAATACCCACGTAGGATAGGCCAACTTCTTTAAGTTCTTTAGCTTTTTCCTTGGTGATCAATGTACCGTTGGTGGATATAACGGCGCGCATACCTTGACTTGTGGCATGGCTTGCAAGCTCCACTAAGTCTTTGCGTACCAAGGGCTCGCCACCAGAAAAGAGCATTACTGGCGCACCATAGGCGGCTAAATCATTAATCATAGCCTTGGCTTGTTCTGTGGAAATGTCGTCTTTGCCTTCCACCTCAAGGGCCTTGGCGTAACAATGCACGCATTTTAAGTTACAGCGGCGGGTCATATTCCATACAACTACAGGCTTTTTATCAGCAGAAAATTGTAAGAGATGTGAAGGTAACTTGCCGGAATGACGCCCATAACGCAATGCGTCTGAGGGTTCAACTTGTCCGCAATACAATTTGGAAATACCAATCATAAAAATGCTCCGTTGTCGTATTTATGTTATTTATTTATTAAATCTTTTAACTTAGCCAAAGCTTCATCAATGCCTTCGGGCTTACTGCCACCAGCTTGCGCCATATCTGGCCTACCACCACCAGAGCCACCAATGGGCACTGCCACTTCTTTTATGAGGGCAGGGGCGGTGAAGCGGTCATGTAAGTCCTTGGATACATATACAATCATATTCACTTTGCTTTCTTCATTAGCCACAATACAAGCAATGCCAGAAGGCAGCTTTGAGCGTACATCGTCCATGAGTTCACGCAAGGCCTTCATGGGCATAGCTCCAATATTTGCGGCTAAAACTTTAAGGCCGTTTATGTCTTCGCACTTACTCATAACATCTTTGCCTTGGTCGGATGCGGCAAGCTTGGTGGATTTTTCCAAATCCTTGCGAAGTTTTTTATTCTCAGCTTGTAGGGCCTCCAAGCGTGGCACAATATCGCCAGCTTTAGCCTTTAGGCTTGATGCAATGTCGTTAAGCTCTGCCCTTTGTTTTTGCATATAGGCTAGGGCTTGCCAGCCTGTGGCGGCCTCAATACGGCGTGTACCTGCGGCAATGCCAGCCTCAGAAATAATGCAAAAACATCCTGCTTCGCCAGTGCGCTCTAAATGTGTTCCACCGCAAAGTTCTACAGACTCTTTGCAATCGGCATCACCAATGCTTAGCACTCGCACTTCATCGCCATATTTTTCACCAAAAAGGGCAATGGCCCCTTCACTTATGGCTTGCTCATGGCTTTTACTCTCGGCAGATACAGGATAATTGGCTAAAATAGCACGGTTAACATCACGCTCAATGGCTAAGAGCTCATCTTGGCTTAGGGCAGAAATATGCGTGAAGTCAAAACGCAAGCGGTCATTGTCTACCAATGAGCCAGCTTGCTGCACATGCGTACCCAAAATGCGGCGCAATGAAGCGTGTAATAAGTGCGTGCAAGTGTGGTTACGAGCACTGGCGTTGCGGTCATCGGCGGTGACAATAAGCTCCACCTCTTGATCAAGCAGAAGTACGCCCTCACTAATTTTTATGCAATGCACTGTAAGGTCGGTGAAGGGCTTTTGAGTATCAAGCACCACGGCCTCACCGTGCGGGGCTTTAATGTGACCAATGTCACCCATTTGCCCGCCTGATGCACCATAAAATGGTGTGCGGCCCGTGATAACGTAGCCTTCTTGGTCTTTATCAAGTTGCTCAATGCTAATGCCGTCTTTATCTAAAAGGGCCACTACCCGTGATTCGGCTTGAAGCTCAGTATAACCCACAAATTCAGTATGTATGCCCCCATTATGAATGGATGCAAAAAGGGCCGCCATATCTTGACCGTCCCCACCAAGTAAACCAGAATTCTTTTGTGCGGCACGGGCTCGGTCTTTTTGCTCTTGCATACAGGCGTTAAAGCCGTCCCCGTCCACATGGAAGCCACGCTTTTCAGCAATGTCATTCACAATATCAATGGGAAAGCCAAAAGTATCATAAAGCTTAAAGCATATGTTGCCAGAAATTATGTCTTTTTTATCCTTTTGCATGAGCTCAAGCTCTTCTTCCAAAAGGTGCAAGCCCTTTTCAAGGGTAAGGGAAAAACGCTCTTCTTCCTCACGCACCACACGGCGGATAAATTCTAAGCTATTTGCAAGCTCGGGATAATCTTCACCCATAATTTCTGCCACTTTTGAAGCAGTTTTATACAAAAATGGCTCTTTAAGGCCCATGAGTGTGCCAAAGCGCAAGGCACGGCGCAAAAGCCTGCGTAGCACATAGCCACGCCCTTCGTTTGAAGGTAGGGTTCCGTCAGCAATTAAAAATGCTGCCGCACGGCTATGGTCAGCAATAACCCTAAGCGATGTATCAATATCATTGGTATCAGGAGCACTAAAGGAATAGGTCACACCTGCAAGATTTGCGGCGTATTGGATGATGTCTTGAAAAAGGTCGCAGTCAAAATTTGAATGCTTGCCTTGACACACGGCGGCTACACGCTCAAGACCCATACCAGTATCAATGGAAGGGTTTGGCAGGGGAACCTTAGTGCCGTCACCTGGTTGGTCATATTGCATGAAAACCAAGTTCCAAATTTCTAAGAAGCGGTCGCAATCACATTTGCCTATGCCACAATCTGGCCCGCAGGACATTTCAGGCCCTTGGTCGAAGTATATTTCTGAGCAAGGCCCACAGGGGCCAGTGTCACCCATGACCCAAAAATTATCCTTTTCATCAAGGCGAAAAATGCGCTCAGCAGCTATGCCCGTAACTTTTTGCCAAAGCTCAAAGGCCT
>CAYJNE010000172.1:0-3807 GCA_964371345.1 uncultured Desulfovibrionaceae bacterium
TATTACCAAAGGCACTTTCATAAACCCAGTCTGGCGGGAAGCCCAAGGGCAATTTACCAAACTTACCTAGCAATAAATTGCGGAAGGCATCATTACAATCTTGATAAATACTAATCCTTGCCTTCTTCATTTCAGATGAAATATTCTCTTCTGTATTGTTGGTTATTTCCTCTAAAACGCTTAAGAGAAAACGCACCTCATCCTCTCCGCCACGTTTCCACGCGCCAGTGACGGCTAGGAATGCAGTATTCCATGTAATTTGTGAGCCAGGTGTTACATCATGATAACGCACAATTTTACGTGTGCTGGCTAGGAATTTTAACATATAGGGCAAAAGGTGAATATAACCCTGCTTAACAGCCCCTTCTTGTGAAGATGAAGTGGCCCCACCTGGCATGGCATGTTCCACCACATCGTAGTCAATGCCTTGGAAGTATGGCGCGCAATAGCGGTCATAATAAGGCATGATTTGCTTACATACGAAATTGGCATCACGTATGGCGGATTTATTTAAGTTGGTTTCAAGGCCCAATTCATCCTCAAGGTAGGCCGCCATGGAAAGTACATCACCCTGCCCATATGAACGCACTGCCGCCCCAAGACCCACATCAAGAATATGTGTACCAGCCTTAGCCGCCGCACCACAAGCTGGAACAAAAAGCCCGTCCGTATAATGCCTGTGATAATGCAACACCAATTCGGGCCAACGTTTACGCAAAGCTTTAACAAGCTCTTTCATAAAGCGTGGTGGGCACACCCCAGCCATGTCCTTTAAGCCAAGAATAATATTTTTTGTGGCAGTACTAACACTTCCACCCATGGCTGAAGCCACCATTTGTAATATACCTTCAGCCACTTGCATATAATGTGGTACATCAAAGCCCTTAGCCCATGAAAGCGACAATGCAGGCTGAAAAACCACATCTTTCTTAGACATAACCACATCAGCCAAGGGGCGCATATTTTCCACATGATTTAGGAAGTCAAAACAGCGTATAATCTGATAATCTTCACAAATCATTTCACCAGTAAGTTGCATTAAATTACGTGGTTGTGGTGTATATCCAAGCACATTTGTAGAGCGCACCAAAATTTGCTTAAGGGTTTTTGGCGCGAAGCGATTCCACTCCTTAGCTTCTGTGAAAGGATAGGTCATATTGGCCATCATAGCCACGTGAAAGTGAGCTCCGCCGCCATTTTCAATGGAAAAATAATTGGCATTATCAAGGTATGGCCCAATGAGGGCGTCCTCAGCTAAACGAAAACGGTTACCGCTATTGGACTGCGTAAAGTCGCGAGGTGTTGTATCCGTAAAGTGTACGTGTTTACTATTCCTAATATAATCAAGAAGGTCTTGCCTATCTCCATGCGGGTATGGTGAAGGTGCCCTTCTATCCGCACCCAAAATGGGCGGAAGTACTGGGTCAAAATCAGGCATACGAGGCGTATCTACCGAGCGATACTCACCCAATTGAACATAAGAATTATACCCCTTAGCGGATATTTCTGCCACAAGGCTTGCAAGACGCTCACCCTCAGGGGCAACGTCAGTATAGTGCATAAGTTCAGGAGTTTGGGCAATGAAATTTGTGTCAAAATCAGCCTTACAAAATAAAGGATGATTAAGAACTTGCCTAAAAAATGGAATGGTTGTCTTAATGCCACCCACAATATATTCACCAAGAGCACGTTGCATAATGCTAATGGTTTTATCCCACTCTCTGGCATGGGTAATAAGCAAAGCCCCCGCTGAGTCATAGTTAGGCGGAAATTCATAACCCGCACTCATATTAGAATCAAGGCGTACACCTGGGCCACCAGGGGAAACATAACGAGTTACCAAGCCAGAATTAGGCGCAAATTGATTTTGCGGATCTTCACAGTTTATACGCACCTGCATGGCAAATTGCATGGGCAAAGTTTCTTCTTCGCTTAAGCGTAGCTTAGCCCCAAAAGCAATGGCAATCTGTTCTTCCACTAAATCAATACCATAGCGGCTTTCAGTAATGCCATGCTCCACTTGCAACCTTGTATTAACTTCAATTAAATAGGGTGTACCCTCATCTGTTACCAAAAATTCCACAGTAGCAAGCGAGGTAAAGCCCACTTCACGAATTAAATGGCAGGAATATTCTTTAAGTTTTTTGCGTAGCTCAGGGGTTAAACCTTCCCAAGGCGAAGGGGTAATTTCTATGAGTTTCTGGTGATTACGCTGCACCGTACAATCACGCTCATCAAATGCAAATACATTACCAAATTTATCTGCAATTACTTGAATTTCAATGTGTCTTACTCGAACAAGGTATTTTTCTACAAATAGACGTGGATTACCAAAGGAAGCTTGAGCCATTGCTGATGCCTTAAAGAACGCATCTTCAAGCTCGTCTTCATTAAATATGGCAAATATACCCCTACCGCCGCCGCCACCCTCGGCTTTGAGCATTATGGGGAGGCCAATTTCCTTTATTATCTTGCGAGCGGTGGCAATATCCACAGCACCTTCTGAACCAGGAACAACAGGAATATTAAGCTTTTGGGCTATGGCCCTTGCTTGAACCTTATTGCCAAGCATGTTCATAGCCTCTGCGGTGGCTCCAATAAAGGTTATACCAGCGTCAGCACATTTTTGTGGGAAAGCAGAATCCTCAGAAGCAAAACCCCAACCAGGATGAATACCCACAATTCCACGTTGTTTAGCAAGGGAAATAATACGATCAATATCAAGATAGGCGCGCGCATCCTTGCCAAGCAGCAAAAGCTCTTGAGCAGTGGCAGCAGCCGGAGCAGTTTTATCAATATCCGTTGCGGTCATCACTGCGGTAGCGTCAAAACGCTCCCGAATGGAACGACATATACGCCGCCCAGGAATACCACGGTTAGCAACTAAAATAGCCTTACCTTGTAATAAACTTTGAACTTCGGCAAAACTGCGCATTTCCTCGCTCATTGATTACCCCTTTAACCGCAAAAATTAAGACTTCCACTTAAAAAATTTCGTTCTTGTCCATCAACCAGAAGTAACAATTCACCCTCTGGCCCCAAACCTCTAAGCATACCCTTAAACACATCATCTGCGTCCTCAAGGCTTACACATTGCCCCTTCCAGAGCAAATTATACTCCGCCTCGTCCTTCCAAATATCAGACCACGTTACGGGCAACTTGGCCTTATAACAAAAATACATATTTCTTACAAGGTAAAGCCAAAGCCTTTCGCTAAAGGCAATATTATCATCAAAAATACCATTATTACAGACTTTTAAATTAGACTTTACCTTATCATCTAATGCCAAAACACCAGCAGGTAAAGCCGCATTTTCACGCATATATGACATTTTTGGTGCATCTGTAACATTTATGCCCATGCCAGCCATGATAACACCTTGTCTTTCTTCCAAAAGTATGCCCCCAACCTTTTGCATATTAAACACAAGGTCATTGGGCCATTTTATCTGCACCATGCACCCAAGCTCACCCAAAACCTTAATCAGCAATGCCGATAAAGCAGGTGCGGCAGCAGTACCACTAAATGGTGCTTCTGACGGTAAGCGCAAAGCCGCATATATATTGCCCACGGGCGATTGCCATACTCTGCGGGTTTGGCCTCGCCCACTGCTTTGACTTGCAGCAAGCACGGAGCCCCATACTGGTAGGCGGTCTTCCTTACATAAAGCCCAAGCATCATCAAGCACGGAGCCAGTATCACCAAGCACAATAACGGACGCAGGCAAATCACCTCCGCTCCATTGTGATGCTTGATTATGATATGTATATTGTTCTTTTTTCATGTTTTTATTTTTGCTGGGATT
>CAYJNE010000173.1:0-3741 GCA_964371345.1 uncultured Desulfovibrionaceae bacterium
TTAGTCTGTTCAAAAACTGTGAGATGCAATGAAACATGAAATTTTAGGAGGGGAACCCTATCCGAAGGGCGGCGAAGCCGTTTATGTTAGGCGAGTTCACGAGCCTTACATAAATAGAGAGCAACGCGGGGTTCTTCCCCCCATGACCTGACTAAAATTTTATGTTGAAGCAGCAGATTGCAGTTTTTCAACAGACTTATATAATCTTACAACGTAAGATTACTATATCCCTCAACCCTTCTTTTCTTCTGCGGGCGGAGGAGTATTATCCTTAGGTGCATCATTTTTGCCTTGGTGAGCATAAAGGCCACCAATGGCGCCACGGGTCATGCGAAGTTTTGATTCGCCGCATTCAACCATGACTGTGTCGCCGTCAATTTCAAGAATGCGTCCAATCATTCCACCAGATGTGATTACATAGTCGCCACGCTTTAAGTTTTCAAGCATGACCTTATGCTCTTTGGCGCGCTTTTGTTGTGGACGAATAAGCAAAAACCAAAAAATACCAAGCATAAGAATAAGCGGTACAAATTGTACCAACATATCAGTGCCGCCACCAGCTCCACCTGCAGGGGCAGGGCCCATAGCATGAGCAATAGATTCAAAAAACATAATGCCTCCAAAAAAGGGTGATTTTAAATTATAGGGAAATCCCTGTATATGAATTTGGCATACTAGCCATTTAATGCAAATGATGCAACTTTATTTTGTAGGTAAAAATCACCATGCTGTATCTAGGCTGTTCAAGGGAATTGCATTGCCCTTTGGTTGATATTTAGCTATATATGACGAAACATTGAGGGCTTCATGCTATACTTAGAATTTTTATTTTTATTTTGTATGCTTTATTTAGGCAGCCGTTTTAGTGGCGTGGGCTTAGGGGCCATTGCTGCCCTTGGGCTTATGGTTGAGGTATTCATCTTCCGTATGCCGCTGGCAGAGCCGCCTGTGGCTGTAATGCTTGTAATTATTTCTGTGGTGACATGCGCATCCGTGCTTGAGGCCGCTGGTGGCCTTAAATACATGCTCCAAATGGTAGAGAAAGTTTTACGCAATAATCCCAAGATGATAACTATACTTGGGCCTTTTACTACTTATTTTATTACTTTATTTTTAGGTACTGGCCATGCTGTATACTCCATTATGCCAATTATTGGAGATGTGGCTTTAAGAAATAATATTCGCCCCGAGCGGCCCATGGCTGCGGCTTCTGTGGCCTCACAAATTGGCATTTGCGCAAGCCCCATTGCTGCGGTAACGGTTTATTATTTGGCAGTGCTCGCAGAGGTTGACCGCAATATAAATTTATTTAGCATTCTTATGGTGACTATCCCGTCAACCATGATAGCAGTGTTACTCATATCATTATATAGTTTAAAGCGAGGCAAGGAGCTTGCCGATGACCCTGAATATCAAAGACGATTGCAAGATCCAAAATGGAAAGCAATCCTTGAGAGCAAGGCCCCTACCAATGAGGTTGAAGAGCTACCCAAATTAGCTGGGACTTCGGTATTACTATTTTTAACGGCTATAATTTGTATTATTTGTGTGGCCATGATGCCAGAAATACGCACCGTTGGGGGGCGTTTAATCCCCATGGATAAAATTATTCAAATGATGATGCTTGGTTTTGCAGGTATTATACTAATTGTGACCAAAACAAATACTGGCAAAATTCCAGAAGGTGTGGTGTTTAAATCTGGCATGGTGGCCACAGTTGCCATATTTGGCATTGCGTGGATGAGTGATACTTTTTTCCAATATGCCATGCCCACATTTAAGGAGTCCATCACAGAAATGGTGGACAAATTCCCTTGGACTTTTGCCTTAGCTTTAGCTGTGGTTTCCATTGTGGTAAACTCCCAAGCGGCCACGGCAAGGATTATGCTACCCGTGGGGCTTGGTTTGGGGCTATCACCCGCAGTGCTAATTGGTCTTATTCCAGCTAGTTATGCTTACTTTTTCCTCCCCGTATATCCTTCGGACGTGGCAACGTGTAACTTTGATGTGAGCGGCACTACTAAGATTGGCAAGTGGTATTTTAATCATAGCTTTATGATTCCAGGGCTCATAGGTATTACAACATCTTGTACTATAGGTTATATTTTGGCAGACATTTTTATTAATTAAAAAAAATAGGAGTATACAATGTCCACACGTGTAGAACATGATTTTTTGGGTGAATTGGTTATTCCAAACGATGTATATTATGGTGTGCAAACGTTTCGTGCCATAGAAAATTTTTATATTTCGCATAATAAAATCAGCGATATACCAGAATTTATCCGCGCGTTTGGTTATGTGAAAAAGGCTGCAGCTCAGGCCAATAAAGAGTTTGGGCTTTTGCCTGATGATATTTTTAAGGCCATTTGTGCGGCTTGCGATGAAGTTATTGAAGGCAAGTTTAATGATCAATTCCCTACAGACTGCTTTCAAGGCGGGGCTGGTACATCTTGTAATATGAATGCCAATGAGGTTATTGCCAATAGGGCCTTGGAGCTTATGGGGCATAAGAAGGGTGAGTATCAATACTGCCACCCCAACAATCATGTAAATTGCTCTCAATCCACTAATGATGCCTACCCCACGGCTTTGCATCTAGCCTTACATGCCATGCTCAAGCGTCTTATAAATTCCATTCGCTATTTGCATGACGGTTTTATGCTTAAGGGTGAGGAGTTTAGCGACATCGTAAAAATGGGCAGAACGCAACTACAAGACGCTGTACCCATGACCCTCGGTATGGAATTTACGGCCTACGCCACTACTTTACAAGTGGAAGTGGAGCGGCTTGAATATGCGGCATCTTGCCTTTTGGAAGTGAATATGGGAGCCACCGCCATTGGTACGGGAATTTGCTCACCTCAAGGTTATGCACCCCTATGCATAGCAAAGCTTAAAGAAGTAAGCGGCCTTGATGTTACACTTTCGCCAAACCTTATTGAGGCTACATGGGATACTGGTGTTTATGTGCTTGTATCTGCGGCTATTAAGAGTGCTGCTGTTAAGATTTCTAAAATTTGCAATGATTTACGCTTGCTTTCTTCTGGCCCGCGTTGCGGCCTTAATGAAATTAATTTACCACAAATGCAACCAGGCTCTTCCATTATGCCTGGCAAGGTCAACCCTGTTATTCCAGAAGTGGTAAACCAAGTTTGCTTTGATATTATGGGCAAGGACTTGACGGTAACACTTGCTTCAGAGGCTGGGCAACTCGAGCTTAATGTAATGGAGCCTGTAATTGCGCATTGCCTATTTGACGGGCTTAATAGATTGCGCCGTGCAGTGCGTACCTTGCAGGATAAGTGCGTTGACGGCATTACCGCCAATAGAGATGTTTGCCGCAAGCTAGTTGAAAATAGCATTGGCATAGTAACGGCCCTTAATCCGCATATTGGCTATGAGGCTTCTGCTTCCATTGCAAGGGAAGCACTGGAGAAAAATGCCTCTGTGTATGAGCTTGTGCTTGAGCGCAAACTTTTGAGCAAGGAAAAGTTGGACGAGATACTATCCCCAGAAGCCATGCTCCATCCTCTATAATCAATTGAAAAAGCATCATCTGCTTCGTCAGAACGCCTTTTTTATCTCGGCATGAACCGTAAGAGTTCTATGCGCTTCGATAAAAAAGGCGTTCTTCCTTCCTGCCCGAAGGGTGCGAAGCATAGCCGTTAGGCGAGCTTGCGAGCCTTACGGATACAGAGAGCAGAGATGCATTTGATACTTTTTGAATTGATTATATGA
>CAYJNE010000174.1:0-3713 GCA_964371345.1 uncultured Desulfovibrionaceae bacterium
ATGTTTGAGAGCCTTTCAGATAGACTTTCAACAGTATTTCGCAACTTTAGCGGACATGGGCAACTTACGGAAGACAATATTCAAGACGGTCTTCGTGAGGTGCGCTTGGCTTTGCTTGAAGCTGACGTTAATTTTAAGGTTGTAAAAAACTTTGTTGATACAGTTCGTGAAAAGTGCCTCGGGCAAGATGTATTAAAAGGCGTTAGTCCTGCGCAGCAAGTAGTTAAAATTGTTCATGAAGAACTGGTTAATCTACTTGGTGGGGAAACAACGGCCCTTGATCTTCGTGGTGCTCAACCTGCTGTGATTATGCTTGTGGGTTTACAAGGTTCAGGAAAAACGACTTCGTGCGGTAAAATTGCAAATTCGTTACGCAAACAAAAAATGCGCCCCTACCTTGTGCCTGCAGACGTGTATCGCCCTGCGGCCATTGAGCAATTAACCACATTAGCTAAGCAGTTGGATGTGCCTTGCTATGCTTCAACTACGGAGATGAATCCCGTTGAAATTGCAAAGGATGCCGTTTTAGCTGCTAAGGAAGACCAAGCAACGGTATTGCTTCTGGATACGGCGGGTAGATTGCATGTGGATGAAAATCTTATGCAAGAGCTTGTATCCATTAAAGAAGCCATAAACCCACAAGAAATTTTATTTGTGGCCGATGCCATGACTGGTCAAGATGCTGTGACCGTGGCTGAGGTTTTTAATGAAAAGCTTGGTATTACTGGTGTTGTGCTGACCAAAATGGACGGCGATGCCAGAGGTGGTGCCGCACTTTCCATTAAGTCAGTTACTGGTGCATCGGTAAAATATGTGGGGCTTGGGGAAAAATTATCCGATATGGAGGTTTTTCACCCTGACCGTGTGGCTGGGCGAATTCTTGGCATGGGTGATGTGCTGACTTTAGTTGAAAAAGCACAAGATTCCATGGATGCAGAAGAAGCCGAGGCCATGGCTCTCAAAATGCAAAAGGCCAAATTTGACTTGGAAGACTTTCGCACTCAAATGCGAAGGGTCAAGCAAATGGGATCTTTGGATAGCATCTTAAAAATGATTCCTGGGCTTTCTGGCATGCGAGAAAAGCTTGCTGAGGCAAGCGGTGCCGTACCTGAAAAGGAAATGGCCCGCACTGAAGCAATTATCAACTCCATGACCATGGCGGAGCGGCGTAACCCCGATATATTAAACGGTAGTCGCCGTGCTCGTATTGCCAAGGGTGCTGGAGTGAGTGTACAACAGGTTAACCAGCTTGTGCGCCAGTTTGAGCAAATGCGCCAAATGATGAAAGGCATGATGGGTAGCGGTGGCAAGATGCCACGTATGCCCAAGGGTATGCCAGGCATGGGCGGCATGGGTTCAATGCCCGGCTTAGGCGGCATGGGTGGTTTAGGTGGTATGGGGGGTATGCCAGGGCTTGACGCCTTGGGTGGTATGGGTGCAATGCCCCGTAGCAGTAAAAGCAGTGCCACCAAGAAAAGAAAAAAACGCGACAATAAAAATAAACGTAGGAAAAAAAAGTAATTACTATTTAATTGCTAGGAATTTAAGAAAATCCTAATATTATTAATGTAATTGGTTTGTGATTTTCAAAACCTACAAATTTGTCGTAAAAATGCTTTAAATGTTTGTTTTTTGGGTATAAACCTCTTGCACTTTTTGCTTGGGGTTACTATAGTGTTACAAAATACAACGGGAGAGTTTTCGATGGCTGTTAAAATTAGATTGACCCGCATGGGTAGTAAGAAAAAACCATTTTACCGTGTTGTTGCCGCCAATGATGAAACCCGCCGTGATGGGCGCGCTTTGGAGTATCTGGGGTACTATAACCCGATGACCGATCCTGCGGAAGTTAAGCTTGATGCAGAAAAAGTAAAAAAGTGGCTTGACCTTGGCGCCGAACCCACTGATACGGTTCGTTCGCTGATTAAGAAGCATATGAGCTAAACATATTCTTCTGCTGCTTTTGAGGAGGTTCTTATGAGAGAGCTAATTGAATACATCGCCAAGTCATTAGTCGATAATCCTGACAACGTGAGCGTGCGAGAAGTTGAAGGTGAGCAAACCTCTGTATTAGAACTAAAAGTTGCTAAGGAAGACATTGGTAAAGTTATTGGTAAGCAAGGGCGCACCGCCCGTGCTATGCGCACTATTCTTGGTGCAGCTGCAACCAAGGCTAAAAAACGTACCGTGTTAGAAATCCTAGAATAATTCTAGTTGTTGTGTTTTAAATAATACAAAGCCTGGCGGCTATGGCTAAAAAAAACTATGTTCATATGGGGACAATAACCCGTCCCCACGGAATTAAGGGGGAGATTTGCGTAGATTGGTATGCAGACTCCCCCAATCTTTTGCGTAAAGAGTTCTTTTTGCAAAGGGGCTCAGAGCCCATGCAAAGCATGAACGATGCGAAAGTACGAATGCATAAAGGGCGGCCCTTACTCACCTTACCCCATATAAATAACCGAAATGATGCCGAAGGCTTACGTGGTGTATGCATTTATGTGGAGCGTGATGCCTTGCCTCCCTTGCCCGACTATGAGGCATATCTGCACGATATCATAGGCTTAAATATCATAGATCATGATAGCAATACCCGCATAGGCATTTTGGAGGCGGTGGAATTTCCGTCTGAGCAAATGATTTGGATTATACGAGCCGAGGGTGGTCAAGAAATACTTTTGCCCGCCGTGGAAGAGTTTATTATATCCTTTGATATGGAAGCAGGCGAAATCTACGTAAGCCCACCCGAAGGCCTGTTGGACATATACCTAGCCGACACTGAAAAAGCCACCAAGAAAAAAAATGCCAGAACTTCCAGAAGTTGAAACCATTGCCCGTACCCTTGAGCCGCTAGTTAAAGGGGCAATAATTGGCAAAAGTCATTTGCTTTTACCCCGCACATTGGACGTGGGCAGCCTTGCCCTTGACGGTCTACATGGTAGGCGCATTGAAAGCGTTGGACGCAGGGCAAAACTAGCCCTAATCAAGCTTGAACCCGTGGATGATAAGCCCACAACCCCGCACATGCTCGCCATACATCTTAAAATGACTGGCCGACTTTTTGTATATCCACAAAATGCACCAGCCACAAAACATACTAGGTTAATCCTTGAGCTTGTGCATGAGAGCACGCCAAAGCAATTATTTTTTGATGATAGCCGCACCTTTGGTTATGCACGCCTAGTTTCGCCCGCAAGCCTTAAGCATTGGCCCTTTTGGAATAAGCTTGGCCTTGAGCCGCTAATGCACGATGCCAAAACCCTTGCCGCATGTCTTTATGGTAAGAAGGGCGGTATTAAAAATGTCCTACTTGACCAAAGATACATCGTAGGCATTGGAAATATTTACGCTGACGAGGCTCTGTTTAAAGCTGGCATTTTACCTAGTCGCAAAACCCACACCATTGCTATGCCAAAGCTTGTGGAGCTATGTGACGCCATACAAGCAATATTGCAATTATCCATTGAGCAATGTGGCTCATCTATCAGGGATTACCGCACAGCGCACGGTGATGCGGGGTCATTTCAAAATACTTTTTTCGTATATGGACGAGGTGGGCAAGAATGCAAAAGCTGCGGGCGTACCCTTGATACTGCACGAGTGGCAGGGCGCACTACGGTTTTTTGTGAAGCTTGCCAGAGCTAGATTTTGAATGTGAATTTTTTGGGGGAACCTTTTTTGTGAACAAAAAAGAGTTCCCCCAAACCCCCTCC
>CAYJNE010000175.1:0-3684 GCA_964371345.1 uncultured Desulfovibrionaceae bacterium
AACAAAAAAAGCCCCTTGCATAAAATATGCAAGGGGCTTTTTGCTTATAATGCTGTTATACTTTGTTAAGTTCTTTGATTAATTCATTAAGAGTGTTGGCTTGTTCAGCTAAGTTTTCCACAGCGTTGGCCGCCTCAGACATGGCTTTTGCTGTTTCCTCTGAAATATCACGCACTTCATCTAATTTTTCATTAATAACATTACTGGTTTGGGATTGTTCTTCCGCTGCTGAGGCAATGGACTGAATTTGCCCGGCTGTTTCTTCCACAATATATACAATGGAACTAAGAGTTTCGCCAGCCTCAGTAGCAAGGGTTGCGGCGTCATTTACTGCAAGTACTGTGTGTTCAACGCTGTCTATATTCTCATGCGTGCCACTTTGGATGCCCTTAATAACTGCACTAACCTCGCTTGTGGCTTGCATGGTTTTTTCTGCCAATTTGCGCACTTCATCGGCAACAACGGCAAAGCCACGTCCAGCCTCACCCGCACGGGCGGCTTCAATGGCGGCATTTAGGGCAAGCAGATTGGTTTGGTCAGCAATGTCAGTAATTACACTGATAATGGCACCAACTCCTTCAGCTTGTTTGCCAAGGTCGTCCATGCCTGATTTTACTTTTTCGGTAGAGTTTTCCACTTGTTGGAAGCTGTTTGTCATTTTGCTCATCACATTGGAGCCGTTTTGAGCATTTTCCATGGCGGCGGCCGCAGTGCGGGATGAGTCAGAGGCATTTCTTGCCACTTCAAGTACGGTTTCATTCATTTCTGACATAGTTTCGGCAGCTTCAGCCACGCGCATACTTTGCATGGAAGCTCCAGTGCTTGCCTGCTCAACTTGTGCTGCAAGTTGGGTGCTGGCGGCAGAAACATTTTGGGCCACTTCACTGGCGGAGCGAGCTACATCGGCAATATGTTGGCTGTTTTCTTCAATTATTTTTTGCTTTTGCACAACTTCAGTAATGTCTGCCCAAATGGAAAGGGTGCCAAGCACATTTTCGTGCTCATCATAAAATGGCGATGAAGAAATAATAACATGAATTTCATTGCCTTTATGCGTGGTCATAGAGCGTTCAACTTGGATGATTTTTTGTTCACGCAAGGCTTTGGTGGAGGATGTTTCAGCCCCTTTTTCGCCCAAAATATATTCGCCTGAGGTCATGCCTAAAATATCTTTTGGGGTGCCGCTTCGCTCAATTAAATCTATCATATACTGGTTGGTGAAAACTGTTTTATCATCGGGTGAAAATAGAGAGCAGGGCACGGTTATGCCATTAAGCACACCTTGCGAATATGCTAATTGCTTTCCAAGGTGCTTCATTAACTTACTAAGATTTTTTGATAAAATTCCAATTTCATCATTGCCATAAGCTTCAAGTGTGGCCTCTTTGCCTTCAAAACTATCCTTAGCATAGGTGCTAATGGCAGTTATGGGATTAAGGATGGTTTTAACAAATACAAAGCTAAATACAGTAAAAATTACGGCGGCTATGACACAAATAGACAATAGAAATACTTGGAGTGTTTGTGTTTCATGGGCAGTGATTGCTGAAAGATCATTAACCTTAGTATGAAGTTTTGTACGTATTGTTGCAAAGTGGCCTTGCACAATTTTTAACGCTTGTAGGGTTTCTTGCTCATAGACACGTTTTGCTTCTTGGTCTTTACCTTCTTTTTGTAATGTTTCAATTTTGGCGGCGGTTTCGTGCAAAACGTCATGGGGTTTATCTAATGCTTTGAAATCTTCAGTAAGGTCTGGGAAGCGGAGGAGTATTTTTTCCAATTCTTCGCTGTAATACCATTTGCCAAAGGCACATTCGTGTCCGTCTTTATGAATGGAAAGATTAGACGTGTCTGAAAGAGTAATATAGCTTGAAAGAGCACTCACCCATTGTAAATGTTGCACTTCTCGCTCAAGCAGGGAAATATTAAGCTCAGTGGCGGCGAGTTGGTTTTCTTCACTAGTTTCGAGTGTTTTGAAGGATGCGAAGAATGAAGCACCACATGCTACAGCTACCACGCTGACAACAAGTAATGTACCAAAAAATTTTCTTTTGATGCTTAAATCACTCCACCACTGCATATTAACCTCCAAGCTTTGAAGATACTTTTTTAATTGATAGCTTACTGTTTATGGCTTTGTATAGTATTTTTTTGGAATTTCTTCCAATACAATAATAGTCGGGTGTTAAGTAAAAAGCTTTAGTGTTATTAGGCTGGCATGTATTTGTTATTAAAAAAAAGGCCTCATGCTGAGCATGAGGCCTTTAAATATGCACATAATTTATGCAATTATAAATTAGTTCAAGCTTTCTTTTAGCTGCTTACCAGGACGGAATTTTACAGTTCTGGAAGCGGGGATGGTGATAGCAGCACCAGTGCGTGGGTTGCGGCCTTGACGTGCTTTGCGGTTTTCAACCACAAAAGAACCAAAACCAACAAGGGAAAGTTTTTCTTCTTGCTTAAGACCAGCAGAAATGGCTGTAAGAACAGCGTTTAAAGCGCGCTCAGCGGCAGCTTTGGTGATATTGGCATTGCCTGCAATTTTTTCAACTAAATCAGCCTTTGTCATTTTCCTTCCTCCTAAATGCTAGGTAAACTAAGTAAAATTGTTAAACACAGACCCCATATTATTTGTTGAATACAGAGCCGCCAAACCAAATTCGCAATTTTTATGCAATGCTATTATATGCTAGCGTCCCATATAATAACGTATCACCTCGGCCTAAAGCTGATGAGCCCAAATTAATCGGTGCAGTGTAATGCTAAAAATCCCAACATCAGATGATGTTACTCTCGGGTAGCGAAGTTTAGTCATTCGAGATAATATATGGCCTGTAAGCCGCATATTATCTACAAAATTTCGTTAACCAAAAATACATAAGTTTCTTACAAAGTCAAGCGTTCAGCGGAGATTAAATGTGAAATATTACAAAAATCTTGGGGTGAAAGATTTTCAGGGCGTAGGGTAAAATTGATAGCTAAAGTATCCAATGCGTTAAGGTAATATGTGGCTTTGTGTTGCTTGAAAATGGTTCCCAATTGCTTGCGCCTATTTTGAAAACACATCTTGATTAAGTGGGCTAATTGGTCTGGATTTTTGGGGTGAGATGCAAGGGGTGTAAAGCTCACCACTGCGGAATCCACTTTAGGCGGTGGAGCAAAAGACTGTGGCCCCACCACAAAACCCCAAGTAGGGGTAACAAAATTTTGTATCCATACGGAAAGAGCCCCATAATCCTTGCTATTGGGTTTTGCCACAAGGCGCATAGCTACTTCTTTTTGCACCATAAAAACAGCGCGAGTGAGGCCCTTTGCTTTGGAAACTATGTCCCACATGAGGGGGGAGGCCACATTATAAGGTAGGTTACTAATGATTTTCCAAGGTTGCGTAGGGCTAATATTTTGCCAAGGCATATGCAGGGCATCCATAAGAATAACTTGCGTGTGAGGGCCAGCCTTTGCCTGCCGCTCTTTTGCCCAGTGGTTGTCTTTTTCGATAAGTACTAACCGCTTGTGTTCACTTTGTTCTAAAAAATGCGTGAGTGCGCCAGGGCCAGGGCCAATTTCTATGATATTATCTTCGGGTGAAATTTGCAATAACTGCACGATTTTCTGGGAGATATTTTTGTCTTTTAAAAAATGTTGCCCAAGGCTTTTTTTGGCTTTTGGTTGCATAATTGCCCC
>CAYJNE010000176.1:0-3646 GCA_964371345.1 uncultured Desulfovibrionaceae bacterium
TGTCGTCGCCGTGAAAGGGCGATGTCCTGGGCCGGGCTAGACGAAGGGGACGCTTTTTTACGCCGTATTGCTACGCCGTGGAAAGATGTTTTACGCAAAGTTCATTTGCTCGTCAACATTTTTTTTATATTTTTTGTGACTAAGTATCATTTAGCCAAAAACGCCATGTTCAAAGAGTATTTTTACGCCTATACTTATGAGTAGCACTCCTCCCAAGATATTGGCATACATGGAAATATAGCTTTTATTTTGAGCTAGTTTACTCGCTAAATACATGCCCACGGCCGTCATAGCAAAGCATACTAGGCCAATAATTATGGATGCGGAAAGTATATCGGCGTCAAGGGCCGCAAAGGAAATTCCAACGGCCAGTGCGTCAATGCTGGTGGCTATGGCAAGCATAAGCAGGGTAATGCCCTTCGTGGGGTCGGTGTTTGGGGCGTCATTATCCCCCCTAGACTCCCAAATCATTTTACCACCAATAATGGCGAGTAGTATAAAGGCCACCCAGTGATCGTAAACCATAATAATATTGTGTATTTGTAGAGCTAAAAACCACCCAATAATGGGCATGAAAAATTGAAAAAGGGCAAAGGCTACTGCCATGCGCAATACTTGCTTGCGTGAACAGTAGCCTTGAAGTCCTGCCATTATGCTTACGGAAAATGCATCCATAGCTAGGGCAAAAGCTAAAATAAATATTTCAATTATACTCATTTATTATCATTTTAAATGCTTAAGTGATTTAGAAATGATAATTATATTACAAATTGGAATAAATATCCAGCGGCTATGGCCATGCCCAAAATTACCACTAAAAAGGCAATAATCATGGGTGTGCGGAACATGGATTTTAATAAAATTACTTCGGTTAAACTAGCCCCACCGCCACCGATAATCAGTGCCATAACTGCACCTAGGCCCATGCCCTTACCCACAAGCACAGCACTTAAGGGGATTAAAGCTTCCACTCGAACGTATAAAGGTATGCCGATGACAGCCGCAATGGGTACAGCAAAAATACTATCACCGCTGGCATATTTGGCAATAAAATCACTTGGAACAAAACCATAAACCAAAGCCCCCAAGAAAACGCCAATTAAAAGATAGGGGAAAACTTGTTTGAACTGTCGCCATGCATCGGCAAAGGCCCATTTGACCTTTTGCCCAAAACTTAGGGAGCTTATTGGGCCTTGAGCGTCGCAACAAGACGTGGCGGCTTGCTCGCCCGTGCTGCAACAAGATGCGACGGCTTGTTTATCTGTTCCGCAGCAAGATGTTACTGGTTGCAAAGGTTGCAGTGGCTTTGGCTCCTCACCACAGCAAGAAGTTTTTGTTTCTAATGGTTGTAGGGGGTGCAATGGCTTAGGCGTTGAGCAACAAGAAGTTTCAGTGTTTTGCAAAGGCTGTAGGGGCTGAGTTTGTGTGCCACAACAAGACGTATCTTGGGGTACAGATTGTAGAGAAGTAGGGGGTGAACAACAAGTTGTACTGGCGGTTTGTTGCGAATGGCCTTGTGGTGAGCTTGAAGCACAGCAAGCACTACTTGGCGCGCCATTTTCAGGAATGACATATTGCTCAAAATTCATTTTGTCTAAGATGTACCCTGCGACTATAGACGTTGCCAAGGCCACGCACGTGTAAACTGTGGTCACTTTTATCCCAAACGTGGCCACAAATAGAGCCAGAATTATGGGGTTAAGCAGGGGAGATGCAAAGAGAAAAGTAAGCGTTGGCCCAAAGCCAGCCTTAGCCTTTAAAAGCCCGCGCAACATGGGAATGGTTGAACAACTGCAAAATGGTGTTATGGCTCCGATTAATGCGGCTAAAAAATATCCTCGCCCGTGGGTGCCACCTAAAAGAGCTTGCACCTTGGAATCGGGGATATATTGCTGAAGCAAACTCACAGCGGCGCAAATTAAAAGAAATAGAATGGATAATTCTCCACCAAGGAATAAAAACATTCCCGCCGCGTCCACAAACATTGAATAATAGTCTTGCATGGTGATACTTTCCCTTTGTTTTGATAATTCTAGTATAATCAAATTATTTTACTTGTCAAGATATTTTTGCTATTCTAGAAATATGAAATAATAAAGGAGGCAAAATGGATATTGAAAGTGTAGCTTCAGCCCTTAAGGAGCTTGGGCATACCACGCGCTTAACCATTTACAAGCGTTTGGTGAAAGCTGGTGAGGCTGGCTTGCCTGTTGGGGTGTTGCAAAAAGATTTGGGTATACCTGCGTCCACTTTAAGTCATCATATAGCGGCTCTTGTGTCGGCTGGGCTTATTAAACAAAAGCGTGAGGGGCGTATTTTGCGGTGTGTTGCTCAATATATTGTGCTTGACACCATTATTGCCTTTCTTACGGCAGAATGTTGTGTGGAATCATCTGTACAATAAGGCTTGCCTAGCCTTGAAAAATAAGGCATCATTAGCAAAGGAATAATGCTATTAGCGTAGCTTGTAATAAAAGTTGTGCACATTTAATTTTAATTAGGTATAGGTAATGGAAAATAATTTTTTAACTAAGATTAGTCATGAAATACGCACCCCTCTTAATGCCATTATTGGTTTTGGGTATTTGTGCCAGCAAACTAGGCTTGATGACCAACAGCGTAAGTATGTTTCAACAATGGTTAATTCAGCCAAGGAATTGCTTGATAATTTTCAAGAAATTCTTGATTTTTCCAAGTTAGAAAATGAAGATTTTGTTATCAATGTCATACCTTTTCGTCTTGAAACTGTCTTAAATGACGTTTCTGCCGCCATAAAACCCCGTTGCCTTGAAAAAGGATTACAGGTTGATACTTCACTTGATAAAGCAGCCCCCGCTGTGCTTGAAGGTGACCCCAAAAATATTTCTCTGATATTACTAAATCTTGCAAGCAACGCAGTAAAGTTTACAGAAAAAGGCTCGGTGCGCATTACCGTGGAAAAATTGGACGGCGATAATATACGCTTTAATGTTTTTGACACTGGTATAGGCATTGCCGAAGATATGTACGAGGTCATATTTTTGCCCTTTACTCAGGTGGATAACTCGCACACTCGTGCCTATGGCGGTACTGGCCTTGGCCTTGCTGTTTGCTCACTCCTTGTGGAGCGCATGAATGGAACAATTGAAGTTAAACCCAATGAAGGTGGCGGCAGTATATTTAGTGTGACCATTCCCTTAAAGGAAGCGTGCGCCTCTACCGTTGTGGAAGAAGGCCCCTTATGCGGGGTTAGAACCTTGATAGTTGAGCAAAATTTGTTAAATCAACAGGTGCTTGAATCTCAATTTGGGGCCTTTGGCATGAATATTCAATGCGCCCATGAGGGTGAACTTGCATTGCGTATGATTTCAGATGCCTATGATGCAAAAAAACCATTTGATTTGATTATTTTATCTTGGCAAATGCCAGATATGAGTGGCCTTGAAATTGCCCGTTGCCTACATGGGGCAAATGCTCGCCCTGCCATGATATTGCGCTCAGAGTTTAACTTGGAAGAAGTGCAACAAATGGCGGAAGACGCTGGCATTGATTTTATCATGCCCCTCAATGCATCAGGTGATATATTGCAGGATATTATAGTAGGAATACTGGAAGAACGCGCCGAAGAGCTTGCTAAACAAGCTCAACAAGAAGTAGAAGTGCCAAG
>CAYJNE010000177.1:0-3582 GCA_964371345.1 uncultured Desulfovibrionaceae bacterium
GCTCAGATACAATTTCAACCAAGGGTGTGCCAGCACGGTTTAAGTCCACAAAGCTAGCGTTTTCGTGGCTATCGTGAATATTTTTACCAGCGTCATTTTCAAGGTGAATACGAGTTATACCAATGCTTTTTTTGCCACTGGCTGTGCTAATTTCAAGTTTGCCATGTTCGCAAATGGGTTTATCAAATTGTGAAATCTGATAACCCATAGGTAAATCAGGATAAAAATAATTTTTACGGGCAAATATGGAGGATAATTGCACAGTACAATCAGTAGCAAGGCCAGCCTTGGCAGCGTATTCAACGGCCTTTTCATTTAACACAGGTAAAGAGCCTGGCATACCAGAGCATACTTCGCATACATTAGTATTGGGGTCTTTTCCAAATGTGGTGGAACAAGAACAAAAAAGCTTAGATGCAGTGGCTAATTGCACATGCACTTCGAGGCCGATCACGGCTTCATATTCAGCCATATATTTCTCCAGTTAAATTCGTTTAAAAACAGCAATCTGCGGCGTCAGTTTAAATTTTTTTTCGGGGTATGGGCCGTAAGAGCCCTATACGCCCTCAAAAAAATTTAAACTTCCTTGCATCTTACCATTTTTAACAAATTTATGAATTAATTTATATAACAACCTAAAACAGATTGCCCATTTTCCTAATTATAAACAGTGCACTGTTAATTTATGCGCTCGTCAAAAAACTTCCCCACCCCATAATTATCACGGCGGAAGAACTTTTCCTGATCTGGCCCGATAATTTGCATTTCAGGGTGTGATTTTTGAACATCAATGGCTATATGCATTTCCTTGGTGCAACCTGTGGAAAATGTTGAATCTTTCCCAAGCCATGCTGGAGCAACCTTACGCCCCAGTAACTCAAAGCCAAACTCTATATCGTGAACTGTCTGAAAACGCCAGATATTTATATAGCCACTACGCTGAACCTTTTCCCACATATACATGAGGTCATCGCCGTCCATGCCGTCTGGTGATTGCTCGGCAGGGTTAATGATAAATGCATCATCGTGTTTTTTACGCAAATGCTCCACATGGGCCTTGGCGAGACTTATGGCTGTGGACTCTTGCCCTGGAATACTGCCAATAATACAACTATAGAAAATAATAGTTTTTTTAGTTTTATGAGCTTCGCGCATTTTGGCAATAATATCATCTGCCCGCTTATTAATGTAGGCCTCACTAAGCTTACGTATATGTGAAGCCCGTGCCTTAGATAAAGTTTGATATTGGCCATTATCATCTTCCCAATAGCAAAAAATATCGCGCGTATAATTTTGACTATTACAGGCTAAAATATGTGCGTTGCGAAAGCCTTTACCAAGTATAATATCAGCTTCCTTCCAGGCGCGCGCAAAGGTCACATTTACACGATAAAGATTAAGCCGTTCACGAGTACCGTCATGAATAATGGCTAGGCGTGACCTTTGCAAAACATCTAATAGCTCGTTTTTGCTAATATTTTCATTATAAATAATGGTAAAGTCATCAAGCATTTGGTGTAAGGTTTGGTCATCTTCTATATCCTTTATGGTGGGACAATAGAAATAAAAACCCGATTTTACAGCCACAATTACCTTATGCCCCATGAACAAAAGCCGTTTAAGCAGTTGTAAGTCAAAAACAAAACCACCCACAGTATCTGGTAAAAATAATATGGTTTTCAGTTCCTCCTCACCATTACCAAGCAAGGTAAAGAAATCGTCAATTTTGGAGGACGCATCTTCAAATTTATCCTTCCATTCAAGGGGAGAAGGTGGATTTTCAGTAATATTCAAAGACATGCCAGAAAGATACATAAGCCTTGATATTTCAATTTTATTTAATAAGTGACGAGCTTGTTTAATATGTCCACACGCTGCTAAAGAAGGCTCTGCATACAAAGCTCGTTGCATGGCTTGAGAAGTCATGTATTCATAATGTTTTTTGTTAGCCTCACCACGCAAAGCCTGCCAAGGGTCATCAACACCTGTCTGTGCTGCCACAAGGCTACTCATGCGCTTCATCACTCTTGAGGGTATAACAGAGTGATTTTTAATAAAATGCATAAAGCGATAGCGACAAAATTCAATAATACGTTTACGCTCAGACGCTTTTGTTTCAAAGCTTCGCACGGTTCGCATAACCAAACGCCAAGCCCTGCAATACTCCTTAAGCAAAACCTTAGAGCAAGACGGATGCATAATCTGCTGGAATGTATCATCATGGCAAGGAATATAGATTTCATTTTCTTCTAAAGCCACCATGAAGGCAATTTGTTCAGAGCTTGCAATGATATTAGGATTAATATGATAGGCAATGTTATTATCAATCATAAAATTATATAGCCAAGCATCAAAATATATACTTTTACCTAGCCGCACTTCATGATTACAAGAAATTTCTGGTAAAGCCTTTCTCATAAGTTACCTACTGAATAAAACCACGCTTGCGCAATGGTGTAAAATATATATCCTTATCAATGCGCGCAAAAAGAACAGTTTTTGGCACACAATGCACCTCAACTATATCTTGCGCCTCTAAGGTATAATTTTCCTGCCCGTCAATGGTGGCAAATGTTTCTGTGGAGCATTGCTGTAAAGTCACCCTAATGGGCATGGACGGCGGCAAAACCATTGCTGGAAAATTACATAAATATGGGCAAATAGCCGTCACAAGTAGTACATTATTAGCAGGATGCACCAAGGGCCCGCCCGCAGAAACAGCATAACCAGTCGTCCCCACTGGTGAGGAAAGTATAATCCCGTCAGCCCGTACACTGCTAATGTTTTCAGCATCAACGCTAACATCAAAGGATATGACCCTTGATAAAGCCCCACGGCTTATGACCACATCATTAATGGCATTACCGCTATGGATTATATTGCCAGAGCGTGTAATTTTCCAACCAAGGGACATACGGGGCATTATGTCGTATTTACCTTCAACTAAAGCTTTAACGCCGTCTTTCCAGTTTTGGGCTTCAATCTCAGCCAAAAAACCAACCCGCCCAAGATTAATCGCCGCCAAAGGAATTGGAGTAGCTATAAAAGCCCGTGCAACCCCAAGCATGGTGCCGTCACCACCAAGCACCAAAATCATATCAATCTGATTTTGCTGATATTTTTGTATGTTTGTCATGTCATTACAAATAGACACTTCACAGCCATTGGCACTTAGCCAAGTGGATATTTCACTTGAAAGCTGTGCTGCTTGAGCGTGGGCCAATTTAACTACAAGCAGAATATGCTTAGGTTTATTTGCAATTTTCATGGGCCTAACATACCGTAACAATAGATTAACTACAAGCAATTTTTGAACACATAACAACGCCTTGTCAGTGTGAGCTCTTTAGTATATGTATCTGTACGCAGATGATGTTTTATATATAAACTATTTCAACACGCTTAAAATTATATGAATAATAACAACAGCAACTTAGCAGAACAAATCATAGCGGAACACGCAGCCGAAGGCCTAGCTTTGCGCAAAAGTTTTTTTGCAGAGCAAAGCGAAACCATTACCCTTGCGGCTAAAAAAATGGCCCTAGCCATTGCTGGGGGCAATAAAATTCTTTTATGCGGTAA
>CAYJNE010000178.1:0-3563 GCA_964371345.1 uncultured Desulfovibrionaceae bacterium
GCAGCCCGCCTTCCCGCACCCATGGCGAGAATAACAGTTGCCGCACCAGTAACAATGTCACCACCTGCGAAAACATTGGGAATGGAAGTTTCCCCAGTTTTTTCATCAGCCACAATATAACCCCATTTATTCAGCTTAAGCTCTGGGGTTGCTTCAAGTAAGATCGGGTTTGCCTGGGTGCCAAGGGCAATGATTGCAAGGTCTGTGGGTAGATCATACACATCACCTTCAATGGGCTCAGGGCGGCAACGACCAGAGCTATCAGGCTCACCAAGTTTCATACGCTGAAGGGTGACAGACTTTAATGTAAGCTTATCATCGCCGTTAAATTGTACTGGTGAGGCCAAAAGCTCGAGTTGGATGCCTTCTTCCTCGGCGTGTTCAATTTCTTCATGGCGAGCTGGCATTTCTGCCTTGGTACGGCGGTAAACAATGTGTACGCTTTCTGCCCCAAGGCGCATGGCGGTGCGGGCTGCGTCCATAGCCACGTTGCCAGCTCCGAACACGGTTACATTTTTACCAGGATAGAATGGGGTGTCGGCCTCTGGGAAGGTATAAGCCCGCCCAAGGTTGGCACGGGTTAAATATTCATTGGCTGAGAAAACGCCCACATAGTTTTCACCAGGGATATTTAAGAATATGGGCAAACCAGCTCCAACGCCAATAAATACAGCATTGTAGCCTTGTTCAAATAGGTCGTCCACGGTAATGGTACGCCCGCCAACCCAGTTTAAGTGAAAGTCAACACCTGTTAGGCGCAAGCCTTCAAGCTCAACGGTAACTACGTCCTTAGGTAGACGGAAAGAAGGAATGCCATAAACAAGCACGCCACCTGGCTCGTGCAAGGCTTCGTAAACGTCAACTTTAATGCCCTTTGCGGCTAAATAACCCGCAACGGTGAGTGAGGCTGGCCCAGAACCTAAACAAGCGACCTTAAGGCCAGGAATAGGTAGGGCACAAGCATTGGTGCCTGTTACTTGCTCGCAAGCAGAGGTTGCAATGTAATTATCAGCCACAAAACGCTCTAAGCGACCAATGGCAATGGGTTCTTTTTTGGCATTGAGTACACATTTGCCTTCGCATTGTATTTCTTGAGGGCAAACTCTACCACACACAGCAGGAAGGCTGTTGGTGCTTTTAATAATTCTGTAGGCTGAGTCCATATCCCCACGGGCTACGGCGGCGATAAATTCAGGAATTGGCACTTCCACAGGACAGCCATTAACACACTTGGGCTTTTTACATTGAATACAACGCTTGGCTTCCATAATGGCCATTTTGTGGCTGTAGCCTAGGGTTACTTCATCAAAGTTACGGCGGCGTACCTCTGCATTTTGACAGGGCATGGGCATTCTTGGGGCCAGCATTTTCTTAGGCTTTTTGGCCTTTTCAACCTTTTTTTCTGGTGTAGATTTTTTATTACTCATGACAGTTACACCTATAATGGTTAAAAGATTCTCTTTCTTGCTCTGCAAAGGAATTGAGCCTGCGGCGTAGTTCAGCAAAGTCAACCTTGTGGCCGTCAAATTCAGGGCCGTCAACGCAAGCAAATTTTGTTTGACCATCTACCGTTACTCGACAGGCCCCACACATACCAATGCCGTCAATCATAATAGGATTAAGACTTACGGTAGTGGGCGTCTTAAATGGCTTAGTGGTGTTGGCAACAGCCGCCATCATGGGCACAGGCCCAACGGCTACAACTTCCGCAATATTTTTATCTTTTTCAAGCCGTTCAAGGAGTAAGTTTGTCACAAAACCCTTGGCACCATAGCTACCGTCATCGGTGGAGATTAAAAGCTCATCCACAAAGGATTCAAGTTCTTTTTCAAAGAGCAATAAATCCTTGCTACGGGCACCAATAATGCCCACAACCTTATTGCCCATTTTGTGGTGGCCTTTGGCTATGTGGTGCATGGCCGCAATGCCTGTACCACCGCCAACGCAAATGGTAGTGCCAATTTTTTCGATGTGCGTGGGCTTACCAAGTGGGCCACAAACATCATAAAGGCTATCGCCTTCCTTTAAGGCTTCCATATGTGCGGTACTTTTGCCAAGCACGATATACACCACGGTAATGGTGCCAGCTTCGGCATCAGCGTCAGCAATGGTAAAGGGCACACGCTCACCCTCAGGGGCCACACGAATCATAATAAAGTGCCCAGGTTGAGCCTTTTTTGCTATGTGCGGCGCATCCAAAATAAATTTACTTGTCTTTCCTGGAATTAGGGATTCTTTGACCAAAATGGGTGTAGGCATTCAAGATACTCCTTGCTGTGGGGTCTTGGTTTTTGATTTTTATCCTGTGCAGAATTATGACTTAAGTATATAGTAAAGGGATTTATTTTGCAAGAAATAGCTACCTAAAAGCTAAGGAATAAATTTTCACTAAACATTGCATAAATAAAAAGTTTAAAATTAAAGATAGTTACTTTGTTTGAGTATATTCTTACATTGCCAGATAGAATGTTTGGTGCTATTCTTATGAAGTTCGTTAGGGTTTTAATTACTCTTTTTTTAAGTGCCCTCATGGACGCATTAAGGAAGCTTATGTCAAATATGCCTGATTCAGCCTTGGGTGAGTCTTCGGTTTGCGATGTTCAATTAACCATTCGTGAACCAGAAAACGCTTTGCCAAGCACTAGCCTTCAAGAATTACCACAAGTGTTACAAGAGGCTTGCACCCGTGCCGGTTGGGCACGGCTTATGCCAGTGCAGGAATTATCCTTACCCTATCTCTTGGCTCGTAGAGATTTAATGGTGCAATCACGCACAGGTAGTGGTAAGACTGGCACATATCTTTTGCCTTTGTTGCGTCATCTTTCCCCTGAGCGAAAAGTAGTACAAGCCCTAGTGCTTGTGCCCACACGTGAGCTTGCTTTGCAGGTGGAGCGAGAGGCCAAGGTGCTCTTTGCAGATACGGATATTTCTGCCGTGTCTGTGTATGGTGGTGTGGGCTATGCCAAGCAAAATGAGGCTTTGCGAGCAGGTGTACAGCTTGTGGTGGGAACACCTGGGCGTATTTTAGATCATCTTATACGGCGCAGTATGAGTCTTGATGCCTTGCGGGTGCTGGTATTTGATGAGGCAGATCGCATGCTTTCCATTGGTTTTTACCCAGATATGAAGGAAGTGCAACGCTACTTGCCCAAGGGTAAAATTGCCACTTGTTTATTTTCTGCCACCTATCCACCCCATGTTTTGAAATTGGCTGAAGAATTTATGTCTGTGCCAGCCATGCTTTCTCTTTCTGAAACGCATGTGCACGTAGCAGAAGTGCAGCATATGTATTGCACTTGCAAGGCAATGGATAAGGATCGCACTTTAATTCGCCTTTTGGAGGTGGAAAATCCAGCCTCCACCATTATTTTTTGTAATACCAAGGCCAATGTTCATTATATTGCTGAGGTATTAAAGGGCTTTGGCTATAGTGCCGATGCTCTTTCTGCTGATTTATCGCAAAGCCGCCGTGAGAGTGTGCTTGAAAAGATACGCCAAGGCAATTTGCGCTTTCTTGTGGCAACGGATGTAGCCGCAAGGGGCATTGATATACCTGATTTATC
>CAYJNE010000179.1:0-3552 GCA_964371345.1 uncultured Desulfovibrionaceae bacterium
TTTGCGCACGATGTCTGAACCAAGCGTTTGATTTTCGCTTTGGAACTTTTTGATAATTCGTAATAATGATTCATATTTTACCTCCGTATATATATTAAAAAAGTAACCTATATTTCAACACATAGATTACCCCTGTACATATAGGAGAAAAAACAGCACTTTTGCGGAACTGTTTTTTAAAAAATATTTTTTTGTAATAATTTTGCAATAATATGGACAGTGAAAACGATCTTCAAATAACACAAACTCAGCTGAAGCGAGAAATTCGGCTTGAAGCTCTTGCTATACTGGAAGAAACGGCAAGAACCGAAGAGGAGTTTGCGGCTATTATTGCGGAATGGGACAGTCTTGATGCAAATCGTGAGCGTCGCGAGCGATATCATGAGGTTAAACGTGGCGATTAGGAACTACCGGAGGGTTATCGCTCAAAGAAAAACTATGGATTTTTGAACGATATCGGCTCCAATGCGTTGATTAGGCAGTTGCAACAAGGTGACTATATCGACAGCATATTTAATCAACCGGAAACAATACACGAGCTCGTCACTGCCGAGTATTTAGCAAAAATCCTTAACAATCTTAGCGACAGGCACAAAGATTTGTTGTTCAAGCTCGCAGTAGAGCTTTACAGCACCAAAGAACTCGGCGAGGAACGCGGTCAATCGGATCGAAATATACGTAAAATTCGTGCAACCACGATGAAGATATTACACAAAGCGCTGTCGACTGAATTATATAAAAAGAAACAAAATAAAGAACCATTGACCATTTATGAGAAAAAATATATTGACGGATTTATGAAAATATAGTATTATAGTAATACATTAATTTAATAAATTGGTTACAACATGATAAAAGAAATGTTTTTACAATCCAAAGCCTCTTGGATAAAATACGATAAATATGAATGGCGAGCCGATAAGTCCGGTGAGATTTATTTGATGCCAGGGAAAAAGGCAAAACCGGAATATTATGACCCGATTAAATGCTCCGACGAGATAGTTTTGCGCGCCTTGGCGATCGGCAAATTGTGTATGCTTAAAAATCCGGACGAAGAAATACAGCCGTTAATCCTGCAATTTGCGCACGATTTCGGGCTGTTTGGGATAATGACATCACTGCCGACCACCGCCAATTTTGTGGATTACACTGCGGTTTATTTACCGCAAAATAACATTATAAAGCAGGAATCGATGGAGGTTTTGGAATATCTTGACCTGTTTTTTCCGTTTGAAAAGCTGGAAATTCGGCAACGTGGCACCGAGGTCAACTGGAACGTCGGCGGCGACAACGACATGGTGGCACTACTGATGAGCACAAGCGGCTACCCGATGGCGGTGAGCATGTGTTGGCATCGCAGTTATGCCGAGCGATTTCTGTGGCTTAAAAAGCAGTTCCGAAGTTTGTTTTTCACCTTCATTTCCAGCACGCTTTACTACACCGACAAGGACGACATGGAGCCGTCACAACAAGAGGCATTTCGTCGAAGTATCTACGCTTTCAGCGAGGTAGCCCCAACCTACCGCCTCGCACTACTCGACAAACCGACACTTATCTGGGATTTTCATTCCCTAATTTTAAGCATTCGGATGATGTTCGTGTTTATGCTGACCGACGATAAAAAGCCGGTTCGGATGTGCAAGCATTGTAGCGAGATATTTATCGCAAATCGAACCGATGCGGTGTTTTGCAGTCCTAAATGTAAGAATCGGTTTAATGTTTATAAGAGTCGGAGCAAGAATAAGGAATAGCCTTAATATATGAAAGTGACCCGGCACATTATGGTGTCGGGTCTAATCATCGAGATTATTTATATCAAATAATGGCGAGTTGAAAAATTCAATTATACTTATATCCAGCCCCATGCACATCTCGTGAATAATTCTAAGTTTTACCGAATCATATGAGCAGTTGAACACATTTCCGATTGTGGAGCGCGGCACGCCACTTCTTTTAAAAAGTTCATATTGTGTCATATTTCGTTCAAGCAGTAACTCTGATAACCGCTTACTTATCGCCTTGTTGAGTTGCATATCATAATCCTTGTGGCTGTACTACTTACTATTATAATATTTTTCACAACAAAATAGTCCCTTTGACTGTACTAATTGCAACGATTATGTTACAGTACAGTTACAAGGACTATATTGTAGGTTTATGTATGACAGTATCATTTTGCGGACACAGCAAACTTGACGATTATGACAAGGTCAAAGCATGGCTTAAAGTTGAAACAAAAAAGTTAATTCTTTCAGGCGCAACAGATTTTTATCTCGGTGGATATGGTGACTTTGATTATTTGGCGGCGATGACGCTCACCGGACACAAAGCGAACTACCCACACATCACAAGAACGCTTGTTATACCTTACCTAAATCGTGAATATGACATGACTTTTTACGATGATTCGCTCTATCCGCCGATCGAATCAACCCCTCTTCGATATGCGATTTTAAAGCGCAACGAATGGATGGTGGACAACGCCGATCTTGTTGTCGCATGTGTAAGGTACATCTGGGGCGGCGCGGCAAAGACTTTGGAGTATGCAAACCGAAGGAAAAAACGGTAATTTTGTTCCCAAAAACATAAAAAACACCCCTCGAACATTTTACAACGTCCGAGAGGTAGGGTATAATTATTGATCGATATTTTCGTTTATAATGATTTCTTCGGCACGATTTCGGATGTTGTTCATTTGCCGAACCCACTCCATCTGGTCGACCGACTTTAAATTTTCGGTGACATTTTCAGTCTTTGCCATCTGTAAGACCAGCTGTTCCATACGTTTATAACAGGATTTTTCGACTTCAGATAAGTGGTCATCCAGGGTGCAGGTGGTCAATAATTTTGAAAACAACACCTTTTTGTAATTTTCCAGATATCGCTTGCGCATACGACCGTACTTCCCGATCGAAAACGCCGCCGATTCATCCGGAAATTTTAGGTTTGGCAGAAAATAATCGCCAACCTTTTGATATGTCCCACCGTTTTGTTCAAATGCACTTTTCATTTCATTCTCCTTTTTGTGATGTAATTATAGAAACTGCAAAAAACTCCTTTCCCATAACCGATTAACATTCGCCACAAATGAGCCGTCGGAAATGTGCATTATAGTCGCTCCACTTAAAAACAAACAAATCTCTATCACGCAAAAATCATGTATGACAATTTTTACATGCTATTTCTTTGATGTTTTTTGAAGTGGCTCGACTATAGGTGAATGTTAGATTCACTCTTTACATTATATCTCTTCTGAAAAGGTGGTAGACAGAAATTTTATCAGGTCACTTATTGATGATACGAACATTAATCTTTTGCGGAGCTCGTATCTCTTTTATTACACCGTATTACTCAAAAAGAAACAATCTGACCATGGGGGTCAAATCAATTGAATACAAGTAAAAATGTAGTTAAGACTTATTAATATTATCTAAAATAAAAATAGTTTAATATACTGAATAAAATATTTATACCACTGTTTTAATCAAATTTTAATAAATCCATGCTATAATAAAATAAAACCAATTAAAGGAGTAGAGCTTATGCGTATAT
>CAYJNE010000180.1:0-3546 GCA_964371345.1 uncultured Desulfovibrionaceae bacterium
TCAAAACTATTGATTTATCTTACTATCATCAAATACATTTTCAAGGCGAGATACTGTTAGTGCGCCAAGGGCGTCGCCTAGTACGTTCATGGGTGTGCGGGCCATATCGAGGATACGGTCAACACCTGCGATTAGGGCTACACCTTCCAGTGGAATGCCCACTTGCACGAACACAATACTCATCATAATAAGGCCAGCCCCAGGAACACCCATGGTACCCACAGCGGCAATAATGGCCATAAGTACGATGGTTAGCTGGTCACCAAATTCTAATGGAATATTATACACTTGGGCCACGAATATGGCGCAAATACCCATATAAAGTGAGGTACCGTCCATATTAATGGTATTACCAAGAGGCATACTGAAGCTACTTACAGTTCTTGATGCGCCAATTTTTTCTACTGCGGCCATATTGGTTGGTAGAGCGGCGGCACTGGAGCAAGTAGTAAAGCCCACAAGCAGCGGCTCGGCCATGCCCTTAACAAAGCGAATAATGGGCATGCGCACAACGAATTTGAGTATAGGTGCATACACAAGCACGAAAAGTAGTGCGCAACCAATGTACATAATGATTATGACTTTAAGCAATGGTAAGAGGACGTCTAACCCGTGCTTGGTTACGGTAAAGGCAATTAGGCCAAATACACCAATGGGGGCGTACATCATTACATAGCCAGTGACCTTAATCATGGCATCGCTACAAATTTCAAAGAAGCGATGCACAGGGCGGCCAGCTTCACCAAGAGAGCTCAAAGCAAAGCCAAATATTACTGCAAAAACAATTAATTGCAGCATATTACCCTTGCTCATGGCTTCCACAGGATTAAGAGGAATAAGGTTAATTAAAGTAGAGGTAAGACTTGGAGCAGTAACTTCCTTAGCTTTTAGGCCTTCCAAGGTGAGGTTAAGGCCAACACCAGGGTTAGTTACATTGGCTAAAACCAGACCAATTATAACTGCAAACGCCGTGGTTACAAGATAGAATAGCAAAGTCTTTGTGGCTAGGCGGCCAAGCTTTGCTGTATCACTAATCCCAGCGGCACCAGCCACCAATGTTGCAAATACTAGCGGAACAACTACCATGCGAATCAGACGAATAAAAATATCCCCTAGCGGCTTAAATACGGTTGCGCCAAGGGTAGTATCTTGAGCTAAGATACCCACCAAAATACCTGCCACAAGCCCTATGCCCATTTGTATAGGCAAGCCCATTTTAACCTTTGACATGTCTTCCTCCTGCAAAATTTTATCTAACATTCCAAAAAAGTCACTATGATTTGCTTGGAATGCTCGCACAATAATATGTAAAAAAGCAACTAATTGCAAGCCTACAAAAAAACAAAAGCCCCACCGCTTACGCAGTGGGGCTTTTTATTTATTTTATTACTAAGTCCTATAGGTAGAACATAAAGGTAAGTACTGCAAATAGCGGTACAAGTATACCGAAGGACCAAGCCATATAACCAAAGAATGAAGGCATTTTTACACCCATATCTTCAGCAATGGAGCGCACCATAAAGTTAGGTGCATTACCAATGTAGCTATTGGCACCCATGAACACAGCACCAGCAGAAATGGCGGTGAGCGTCATGGCAAGATCACCCATAAGCTGAGTTGCATCACCACCTGCGGTGTTAAAGAACACAAGGTAGGTGGGGGCATTATCAAGGAAGCTTGAAAGCATACCTGTTAGCCAGAAGTACATATAGTTAACTGGTTGACCGTCTTTAGATACCATTTGGATAAGCGGAGCAAGAGCACCAGAGGTGCCAGCTTGCAAAATCTTAATGGCAGGAATCATACTAATAAAGATACCAAGGAAGAGTTTTGCAACTTCTTCAATGGGGGCCCAGTTAAAGCCGTTAAGGTCGCGGCACTCTTTAGTTGTAAGCTTCCAAGAAATACCAGCAAGAACTAGCAATAGGAAGTCACGAAGCACGTTTTGGCCTTCTAGTGGTACACCGTAAATATTTACAAGTTCACCCATTTTTACAAGACCAGACATAAGTACAGCACCAATAACACCCACAAGTAGGATGAAGTTTACCTTACCGTCAAAGCCAAGCTTTTCGCCAGTGTTGGCAGAAGCTTCTGGTTGTGGGCTACCTTCTTTCTTATATAGGAAGGTATCAAGCACAAAGTAAATAGCAAGCAAGGCAATGCTAAGTACTAACATTTGCATAAATAGTGCAGAAGTTGTCCAGAAAAAGCTAACACCCTTTAGGAAGCCCAAGAATAATGGTGGGTCACCAAGAGGAGTCAAGGAACCACCAATGTTAGCAACTAGGAAGATGAAAAACACTACAGTATGTACCTTGCCTTGGCGGTGAGCGTTAGCACGAATAAGCGGACGAATTAAAAGCATAGCCGCACCAGTTGTGCCCATCCAGCTTGCTAGTATTGTACCCACGGCTAAAATACCTGTATTCACAATGGGAGAACCCACAAGCGAGCCAGTTAAGCGAATACCGCCAGCAACAGTAAATAGTGAGAATAGCAAAATTAAGAATGATACATACTCAAGTAAGATAGTATGTAAAAATTCATATAATGTTATGGAAAAACCGTAAACAATGGCGCAAGGCACAAGGAAGGCCAAGCCCCAAAAAACGGAAATTTTACCAAAGTTATGATGCCAAAAATGTGGCATAGCCAAAGGCATAATGGCAATGGATAATAACATACAAGCAAAAGGAATTACCCATACTGCTGAAAGTTCAGCACCAGGCAAAACGGGGTGCCCAGCACCAGCTGCAAGGGCCATGGATGGCACAAGTACAGCCATAAACACTAATAAAGATGAAACAATCCTCGGCATAAAACATCCTCCTAAAATATTAACTTCTACACAAATGTTGCGTAGGAAATTATAATATAGCTAGGCATTGTTACCCCCCAAAGCCCGTCTTTGCAAGTCTATTCCCGTGTATTTTTGAGGTATTTTGCATGTTTTTTCTTTCACAATCTTAATATATTGAAATATAAGTAAAAACATTTTAGCTTGCATATAAAGTTTTTTTTTGCCAAAAATGCACAAGGAGCACACATGCCTAAAAATCCCACGCCAGCTCGTAGAGCACGCATAGAAAACGTCCTTAAGCAACGCCAACCAAGTTTAACTCTGGTGCTTGCCAATATTCATGACCCGCACAATGTTTCGGCCATTTATCGCTCTTGTGATGCCTTTGGTGTGGCTGAGGTGCATCTATATTATACTGATACGGCATTCCCCGTTTTGGGGCGCAGAACTTCGGCTTCTGCTCGCAAATGGGTTGATACCGTGCGCCATGATAGCAAAGCAGAGCTTTTTTCAGCACTTAGGGCTAAAGGCATGCAAATTCTTGCCACATCTTGCACCCCTGCGGCAAAACCTTTACGCGAATGGGATTTAGCAAAACCCACTGCCATTATCATGGGCAATGAGCATAGCGGCGTTGCGCAAGAATTGGTGGATGATATTGACGGAGAAATATACATTCCCATGCGGGGCATGATTCAAAGCTTCAATGTATCTGTAGCGGCGGCTGTACTTTTGGCTGAGGC
>CAYJNE010000181.1:0-3538 GCA_964371345.1 uncultured Desulfovibrionaceae bacterium
TTCTTAGTCTTTTTGGCTTTTACTTTAGCTTGAGATTTTAATTCATATGCTTTGATAAGTTCTTCGGCGGCGTCAATTTCCGACTCTTTTATATTCTCAACCACACGTCTGGCCCCCAAAAAACTATTACTAAAATATGCTGTGGAAAGTTCACTAACCTGCACACGCTTACGCTTGCTTGGGCTATGGATAAACTTGCCGTCTCCCACGTAAATTCCAGTGTGATAACCACGCTTTCTACTGTAAAAAGCTACAATATCACCAACTTGCATGTCATCTTGTTTTTTAATGGCCTCGCCAAGTTTGGATTGCTCTCGAGCTGTGCGGGGTAAATAGATGCCAGCATGACTATAAGCCCAGCGCACAAAACCAGAGCAGTCAAAGCCCGCTTCGGTGGTGCCACCAAATTTATATGGAGTTCCAAGTGCACTTTCAGCTGTGGGCATTAGCACAGCCTTATGTTGCTCTTGAAAATATCTGGCGTATTTTTCTTGCTGAGAAATGGCATCAACGGGAGGATTTTTAGAGGCACAACCAGTAGTCATAACTACCACACAACACAAGACAAAACAGTAACATATTGATTTTACAAATGTTTTCATGGGTATACAAAGTACAGTAATCTTGGTATGTTGTCAAGTACAAAATAATTTTTTCATGTATTTTAAATAAATTTGTTCCACCTTTGCAGGACTAAGCATGGCCGTAATTTTATCCATAAATGGCAATATTGATAATGAAATTCAAAACCTAGGACACGAGGTTATATCAAAACGATTTGCCAAAACGGGCTTTTATTCTGCCGTGGATATTTTGGCTGAATGTCCAAAACCGCCAGATTTTTTCATTCAAAAAGAGCAACTTGGCATAAAGGTTATTTTAACAGATGTTCATAAATTGCCTTGCCGCACAGCATTTTGGTCCATTGATACTCACCTTAATTATTCATGGCAAATGTATTATGGTTTATTGTTTGACGTTTTTTTAACCCCGCATAAAACACTTGTGGAGCGTTTGCCCCTAGCATGGCAACATCCAAACACACATCGCCTTGCCCAAAATGGCTTTGCCCACCCCTTTGTGCCGCACAGTAAGCGCAAGCATAAAATTAACTTTGTAGGTCACTTAAAAGGCACTCGCCCCCAGCGAGAACGAATAGCAAAGTTACTTTCAACAAAATACAATGTTGAAATAATAAACAATATTTTTCCACCAGAAATGATAAAGCTTTATGCAGACACTTGCATTATACCCAATGAATCCATTGCCAATGAGGTTAATTTTCGTATTTTAGAAGGGGCAAGTTGTGGGGCTTGCGTACTTAGCCCTGATGTGGGTGAAGATCAAAATATACTTTTTGAGCCTGAGCGTGAGGTGCTTATATATAAAAATTTAGAAGAACTTGAAGAACTTATAGATTATTGCATCAAACACCCAGATTTTTGCGAAAGCATAGCCCATGCCGCATGGCAAAGGATACAAAAAGAGCACACCAAGGAACACAGAGCAGCGCAATTATTAACTGCCATACAAGGCACTGAGCACACACGCATAAAAACATATGAGCAAGACATCATACAATTTACCATAGCAATTATGGATATTTATAATGATATTACCCTAGAAAACCCCAAAAATATTTCGCGCTATACTTATGAAACAAAGGCCTTTGAGCTCTTATTACAAATTTTTAGACTTCGCAAAAATGTGTCAAAAGAAGAGCAAAGCAATACATTGCAAGCCCTTTTTGCTAAAGTTGATGAATTCATTCTAACCGCTGACGCAGACATAGAGCACAAAAAAATGTTGGCCATTGCTTGTGGGGGCATAGCCATAGAAGAACAAGATATGGCGAGATGCTTCTTTTATTTGCGCTTGCATGAAAAATTATGCGCAGCTCCCGCCCCGATGCATATTGAGCAAACCGAGGCCCAATTTGCTTTTGCTTGGGTTAATGCTCTTATACGAGAGCAAAAACAAGTTATCGGAGGGCTTGAATATAAAAAGGGATGCTACCGCACAGCCTTTGATTTTGCCACCCTTTGCAGAGAAGTTGACCCCCACGGCACAACGTGGATACAGGCCCTTGCTAAACTTGACCATGTTTTACACTCCTTCCCCATGAAAGAAAGAGAAGAAATAAAAAGCTTATTGGCATAAGATGCAACATAACAAAGTTAAAACTTTTCCTTAAAAAATCCCTATTCCATTTTGTATTTTTTCCGTATATACTATTTACAGATGATTTTAGTAAAATACGAAAACTCATTTTTATGACTAAAACCATACAGCAGGAGCAAATATGCGCCACGAGCACCAAAGATATTGCATAGACGGTACAGACTTTGACGCCGTTTATAACCGTAATGAATATGTTGTCCGCACCGAGCTTAAAAATTATATGGAAGAATCAGAAGTAAACCTAAGCCCCAAGGACATTCAAGACGTTTACGCTCTTACCTTAAATGAATTTCCTCCACACTATGTGCATAGAGGCACTATAGTACTTTTTCCCAAGGTACGCCGCTCCGAAATCGTAAACCAAATCAAAAAAAATGTCCTTTTTGTGGCTAACCGCCCCAAAGATTAAATAAAAACAAAGTTCATAATTACTATTACAAAACCCCGCTTATCTTTTAAGCGGGGTTTTTAATGTACATCTAATAGTCTAGAGCGTGTTCACATAAAATGATTTTTTGTGCATATCAAGGAAGATAAGCTTGCTTTGAGGGAATGTATTCTTCTCATACTTAGCCGAGAAAGCAAGCTAAATCTGACGCAGAGATGCGCAAAAAGGCATTTATGTGGACACACTCTAGACTTTTTCTTGACATTATGCTATAATGACGCCCATGAAAAATTTGTATAAAACTCACCTTGACCGTAGCGACCTCATGGAACTAGAAGCACATTTAGTAGCTGCGTTGCGTAGCATCATTCCTTTTTCAAGCCATAGTCTTTACTTTCCAACAGCCCAAAACACCCCAGAGGAGCCACAGTGGATACCAAGAGAGCGTACACTCTTGCTCCCTTTGCGCCACAGAGGTGAAGATTTTGGCGTACTTATGGCCCGTGGCATCAAAGCCAAAGAGGTACGCCGCCTCTTACCAAATTTACCGTCCCTAGCTGAACTTTGCCTTGAGCATTTACTCTGCATTAAGCAAAGCCGTACAGATGAGCTAACTGGTTTTGCCCGCATGAGTCGCTTGCTTATGCGCATGGAACATGATGCGGACATGGTGCGCACCCCACTTATGGATGGCCCAGAACACCAAAGCCCCACCCACAAAGCTTGCATGGGTTTACTGGTAGTGCGTTGTCCAGCCTTGCATACTTTGGCCCCTGATTTTGGTTATATGTTTGCGCACAAAGCCTTATCTAAGTGGGCTAAAGCCATAAAAAAAGATTTACCCCATGAGGTACTTGCCGCCCGCAGTGATGAAAATGAATGCACTCTTTTGCTACCTGCGGCAACGCCAAATTCCTGCACAAAACTTGCTGAAGAAATACTCAAAAGAACTGACGATATTACCCTAAC
>CAYJNE010000182.1:0-3535 GCA_964371345.1 uncultured Desulfovibrionaceae bacterium
GCTCAGGACGGGTCTTAAGCACATCAGCGATGCGGTCAAGACGAGCAGCAGAAGCTTTGGTGATGTTGTACTTGCCAACTGGGAAGTATACAGAGCGTAGGCTTTGTACTTCTTCAGAAGGTAGAGTAGGAACATAGAAAGCCTTTGTTACAAAAGCTTTAGCAGCTTCTTCGGTGTTGATGATGTCGCGAGCATCAACAAGCATGGACTCAGACTTCAAAGAAGCCATTTGCTTCAAAGTAGCCATGCCAGCAGCACTGTCAGCAACAGAAATGATGTGCATTACAGTGTTAGGATAAGCAGCATAAAGAGCTTGCAAGGATTGAACAGCTTGCATGCCAAGGTTTTCAGTACCGTCAGATACAAGAACCATAGCAGTGTTGCCAGGTAGTTGACCTAACATGCCAGCAGCACCGTCTAGGCTCATGCCAAGAGGGGTCAAGCGACCATAAATTTTACCACCATTGGCGATGCCATTAAGGGTGCCCATCCATGCTGCACGATCCCATGTGCCAGCAGGAGCAATAACTGCGTTAGGGGACAAAGCGCATACTGCACCTTGGTAGCCCAAAAGAGGGGTCTTAGCATTCAAGCGTACAAGAGCTTGTTTAGCCATTTCAATTTTTTCTACACCAGTAGCTTTGTGCGTCATGTACATAGAACCAGATTGGTCAACGAGGTAAAGGATACCGTCGGTAACTTTTTCATGGATGCTTACGCCTTGAAGCGCTTGAGCAGGTGCGGACATTACTAGCATGGCTACAAGAGCCACTAAAGCAATTCGAACTTGTTTCATTTGTAAACTCCTTCCTATAAAGTTATGTTGCGACAAAATATTACGCAAAATCTTTATGACACACTTTATGTGGGTTGTACAGATAAAATTATGCACAAATACGATTTTTTATGTACATAAAAATAGTATTTTTAAAATTACATTATAAAATAGATATGTTACCAGTGTATTGGAGAATGAAAAATTACTGTTTTTTGCTTAGTTTTTGTACTAAGGTAGTAGCTAGTTCATGTGATAGTTTTAGGACTATGTCAATCTCATCCTTAGTAATACCACCGATGTGCACCCCGCAAATACAGCATGTGGTAAGGCCCAGGGTGTTGCGAATGCATTGAGAAACCCCCTCGCTAATCACATCATCTTTATGCTTGGGGATGCATAAAGTTTTTGGGGTGGTCTTGGTATTGCCCGTGGCTAGAGATACCGCACCTATGTGCGGTTTATCACCACCGTCCACAATAATGCACAAATCATCACCCATAAAAAGTGCACGCAAGCGTATATGAACACGCCCTTCTTGGGCTTGTAATTCAATCATAAAATCTCCAGATAAATTTAGCTATGTATTATTCGTTCAAGCAGGTTAAGAGGATATACTATGGATATGCTCTGCATCAAGTGCAGAAAATAGAGCGGAAATTCGTGCAAATGACGAGTGTGCGTAATGAATGATGTGCTTACAGCGAGCAAGTATAAGCATATCCAAAACGGCTTCACGTCCTTTTTGAACATTGCTCACGCCTTCAACGTAGCTGTGTAAGGGGACATTGATGCCCTGATAGGTTTTTTGGCGTGTTACTGCGTGAGGGAAAAGGCGGAGCACCATTTTTTCCACTTGTTCATTGTCGGTGCACAGAAAAATATTTTCATCTACGCTTAATTCTTTAAGCTTTTCTAAAAGCTTAGGTAGAGGGCTTTGTAAATCTGTGTGCCGAATATGTATACCGATGGGGGGCTTGTGAAAATGTTTGTCAAAAAAGGCATCAGCTTCTTGATTCATTTCGGGTACGGGGCATATATGTTTTTTTAATAAATAGCGTGGAATTTCAGTATCATCCATATTGGCCATATGGGGAAATTTTGCCCTAAGTTTGGGGATTAGCGGAGTAATAGAATTAATTGTCCAATCCCAAAATACAAGTATATCCTCTTTAAGATTGGTGTCTTGCAAGTCAATGCTGGTCATTGCTCTAGTTTCGGGCAAAGTGTGATCATTGCCATTAAACATGTATTCAACGGCTATGGGTTCATGTATCCAGTCTTGCCAATATACCGGATTGATTGAAGCTTGGCCCTTGTAAGCAGAATACATATCTTCATAGCTAAGGCTTTCAATTCCCTCTATCTTAAACCAAAGCGGAAAAACATTTGAAAAATCATCAGAATATAGCCCGTCACGCCAGTCTACGCATATGACCCTATCAGTTAAGAGGCAATAGGCCAGACCACAAATGACAGCCTGCAAACGATTTGAGAGGCCTCCAGATGCTCGTACTACAAGTGTTTTTACGCGGCGCATGGTTTTTTGGCCTGCTCTGCTAAAAGGTGAAGATAGACTACAAAATCATCAATTTTATCTGGTCCTTGTTGCAATCTACAGTTTACGTATGCTTTTGCATATTGCTCAAAGGTCAGGCGTTGACCATATACATTATATAGTTGCTCAGTTGTGGCAAAGGGTAGGTTAAAATGTTGGCCCACTTGTGGGTGAATGGGTTGTATAAATTCTTCATCCAGATTTTCTAAGGCTTTCCGAGTAGATTGTGGCACTTGTCCAAGGCCAAAGTGCTTTAATATACTGTCAGTCATGTGTAGCATGAGCCTTGGGCCAGGGTGATTAACAGTATGAAATAGCTGTTCTTCACGCCAATATGTATCAATAATATCTAGTGTGGTAATGCTAAGATATTTTTCTTTTTCTATTTCTTTGTCCCGAGATTTTTGCACCAATTGCTCAAGGTTATACTTGGCATTGATATTTCCGTGTAAATATATGTGTACTATTTCAGCTATTCCAAGGCCACTTTCGGATAAATATTCCAGCAAAATGTCTCCATATGCCATATGGGTGGCATTGGTCCACAGGGGCCAATATCCATTAAAAAACATATTAGGGATGCAAAGGCTTTGGGTATGGGGGGGCAGTTTTTGCAGTAAGGCAGAAGTTGCTTGATCTCCCCATTGCTCACCCAGTTGCTGGTAAAGAAAAATAGCGCAGTTTTTTAAGGAGCTATCTGGTATTTCTTCATGTAAATAGTTAGTATACTTTTCTATGTGAAATAAATTACCAAAGGCAGGGCTGTTCAAAAGTAAGCCTTTCAAACTGTCTCCTTGGCAATTTGCGTGTATGATGCAGAGTTGTTTAGTCATAAAAAAATCCAAAATTAGGAAAAAAATTCCTGATAATTAATTGATTAATAACATTAAAGCACAGACTGTGCCAGAGTTTAATTTTTTTTGCTCTATAGCAAAGTAATTGTTAAGCCGTTATGGTATTTATGGTGAATAAAAATTGTGTGAGATGATAATGGGGTAGTTAAAAAAAATTGTAAATGTAAAAAAAATTATTGACAGCAAGGACAGTTTAATGCATCTTACTCTTCCGCCAAGTGAAAACTCATGGCGGAAAGGCGAAACGTAAGCTGAGTAACCAGATTGGTTCAGGAGCGAGGCGCTAGCCGAGTTGGTTCCTAGCGAGCCAGTTGGTTCTTTGACAAGTGAATAGCGAATGGGAAGAAA
>CAYJNE010000183.1:0-3534 GCA_964371345.1 uncultured Desulfovibrionaceae bacterium
CCAAAGAAATTTCTATTTAAATAGCGTGTTTGTATATACTTTGGGTATTCGGTATGTATATTTTGTGAGCTACTAGCGGTTTCACCAAAAACAAATGCCTTTAGAGCACGCTCTTCAAACCCTTCGATAAAGCTTTTTGCGCCAATGGGTAATGCCTTTAAATCCACCAAGTTGCTTGGGGCTTTTTCTCTATATTCAAGGGTGATTTTGCCCTTATCATAATCCATGCGGGTGGCAAAACGGCGCACAATCCAAAGTGGTTGTTCACCCTGCTCATCATTTTCAAGCAAAGACATATCAAAAGCTAAAGGAGCAAAGCCATCTTTGGCTAAGTTGTTTATCAAATAAGTACAGGCTTGAAATGTAAAATTACCAAAAGATGCTTTAGCATGGTTTACACTATTTAACTTTGTTAATGTGGAATCCCAATAATAAGGCATTTTAAGGCTTGAATGCGCAACTATGGCCATGGGTTGATCAATGCTTTTCCCACCATACACAGCAATCCATGTATCAACAGATATACCACTTAAAGAATTGCTAGTGGTTACAGATGCATTAAACCTGCCAGACGTGCGAAGCGCAAGCTCTGGCACAGAAACAGAAAAGGCTGGCTGAGCTGTTGATACATATGTATTCCCGTCCATACCACGTTTTAGCGGAGTGCAGGATATTAATAAAAATGCGCATAATAACAACACGTTAAATTTATTTATCATGGTGGCTCCATTATTTTATCAGCATTCTGTGTAGCATTATAGCATAGAGATATAAAAAATAAAACCCCGTATAAATACGGGGTTTTTATGCCAATATGGGGTGAATGAGGGGACTTGAACCCCCGGCCACCTGGGCCACAACCAGGTGCTCTACCAGCTGAGCTACATCCACCATGAGGCAAGGTATTTACACGCTAGCATTTACTTTGGCAAGTATTTTATGAACAGAAAAAAATTTTATCTTAAATTTATACTATTATAACTCTTGGGATTGAGTTTAGTGCTAACTACACAATATTTTTGATTTTATCATTAATATTAAGGCATTAGTTTAAATATAGATAATGTCTAGATTTATTTTAATTTTTATTGTAATATTATTTCAGTCAATTATTTTTTATTAAAATTTATATCATATCAGGAAGTTATATGGATAGTCTCGTTATTGAAGGTGGTAATGCCCTTAAAGGTAGTATTGATGTTGGTGGTTCAAAAAATGCAGCCCTACCCATATTATTTGCATCTATTTTGGTGGAAACACCCATTACATATACTAATGTACCAGATTTACGTGACATACATACCACACTGAAATTGCTTAAAATACTTGGTTGTCCCGCTGAATATGATGACGGAAAAGTGCTCATAAACCCTTGCACATTAAACCCAGAAGCTCCCTATGACCTTGTAAAAACCATGCGTGCGTCTATTCTTTGCCTTGGGCCACTGCTTGCCCGTATTGGCAAGGCCAAGGTTGCCCTACCTGGAGGATGTGCCATTGGTGCCCGCCCTGTGGACCAACACCTTAAAGGCTTTGAAAAAATGGGGGCCAGCTTTGAGTTAGAAGACGGCTATATTATAGGAGAGTGCAAAAAACTTACAGGCGCGCATATTATATTTGATATGCCAACCGTGGGTGGCACAGAAAATTTACTTATGGCAGCGGCCCTTGCTGAAGGTGACAGTATACTTGAAAATGTCGCCCGTGAACCAGAAATTGTAGATTTAGCAAACTTTCTTAATGCCTGTGGCGCGCGCATCACTGGACATGGCACCAGCACCATACATATTAAAGGTGTATCTCGCCTTACTGGTGGCACTTATGCCATTATGCCAGACCGCATTGAGGCAGGAACATTTTTAATTGCCGCCGCCATTACTGGTGGGGATGTTTTGGTAAAAGACTGCCCGTGGGATGAGCTTGAATCCCTAATTGTAAAGCTTCAATATATGGGTGTTGAGATTGAAAAAACTGAACAAGGAATTCGCTCTGCTTGCCCTGATGGCCCGCATAGCCTTAGAAATATTAATATATATACTAAACCCTACCCAGGTTTTCCAACAGATATGCAAGCCCAAACCATGGCATTGATGTGCCTTGCACAAGGCGTTGGCATTGTTGAAGAAAACGTCTTTGAAAATCGTTTTATGCATGTGCAAGAGCTTAATCGAATGGGAGCTGATATTACAACTTCTGGCCGCATGGCCTTGGTTCGTGGTGCAAAAGTATTTAAAGGTGCACCAGTTATGGCTTCTGATTTAAGAGCTAGTGCAGCCTTTGTCTTAGCAGGGCTTGCCGCACAAGGTAAAACACATATCCAGCGCATATATCATCTTGACCGTGGCTATGCTCACATTGAAAAGAAGCTTAATGCCATTGGTGCCCGCATTTGGAGAGAAGCTGAAAAATAGCCTTAACTCCCCTTCATATTTATTTAAAATACTTCAAAAAAATATGGTGCATTTTGATAAAAATTTTTATATACAATGTGCCATGCATCTTATGTATTTTATTTTGTAAACAGCATTAACTGAAATATAGTATAAATACTATATTTGGGTCTTTTTATAAGACCAAGGAATGATTATGAAATTTTCCACACGCACACGCTATGGCTTAAGGTTTTTAATGCACCTAGCTTCTTGCCCTACTGGTGAACTTATGCAACTTAATGAACTTGCTAAAGAAGAAGGCATTTCTGCTGGATACTTAGAACAAATTGTGCGCACTCTAAAACCACTTGGCATCATGCGTTCTGTGCGTGGTGCGGCTGGTGGTTATGCTCTTGCCTGCAACACTGATCAAATAAATATGGAGCAAGTTTTCTTGCATTTGGAAGGAAATATTTCTCCCGTAGCATGTATTGGCAACCCAAAACATTGTAAAAGAGTTGATAAATGCACAGCACATAACTTGTGGCAAGCTTTGGATAATCACATGAGATCTTTTCTCAGGGGGATGACATTACACGATGTAATGCTTATCTATGGTGCAGAGCAAAAAACAAAATAGTTTTTAATTGCTTCAATTCTCTTAAGGAGCTAATATAATGTGGGAATATACTGACATAGTACGTGAGCACTTCATAAACCCCCAAAATGTGGGCGAGTTAAAAGATGCCAACGCCATTGGCGAAGTTGGTAGCCTTGCTTGTGGTGATGCTCTAAAACTTTATCTTAAAATTGATAAAAGTGGTCGCATTTTGGATGCAAGCTTTCAAACATTTGGTTGCGCCTCTGCCATTGCCTCAAGTTCTGTACTTACGGAAATGGTTAAAGGCCTAACTATCGATGAAGCCCTTGCCATTACTAATAAAGACATTGCCGCCAAGCTTGGTGGCCTTCCCAAGGAAAAAATGCATTGCTCTGTCATGGGCCAAGAGGCTCTTGAGGCAGCCATTCGTCACTATCGTGGCGAAAAAGCCATACCTCACGCCCACGAAGACGGTAAACTCATTTGCCGTTGCTTTGGTATTACCGATGCCCAAATTAAGCGTGCCATACGTGAAAATGGTCTAAAAACCATTGAAGAAGT
>CAYJNE010000184.1:0-3521 GCA_964371345.1 uncultured Desulfovibrionaceae bacterium
CTAATTCACACGATAATGGCAACCACGGCTTTCTTTATTACGAAGTGCGGCCTGCGTAATAACATACGCCGTATGCACACCATGAAAAAGGCTAATCAATGGCGGGGTTATCTGCGTGCGCTTATAAAAATCATGAATGCGGCGTGATAGGTCTCGTAAATCTTGAAACGCCCTATAAAGCCTTGCATTGGTGCGGGTAATGCCCACATAATTCCACATGGTATGGCGAATACTCTCCCAATCTTGGGCGATTAAGGCTGGGTCGTCATTATGGTCTGTGCCGCCTGGTTCCCAATCAGGTATGATTGCCCGCAAATCTTCAGGTAGGGAATTTTCATCTTGGCAACGCTTGGCAATATCCTTACCAGCACAAAAGCCCCAAGTTACGGCCTCAAGTAGTGAAGTACTAGCAAGGCGATTAGCTCCATGCACGCCTGTGCAAGTGCATTCGCCTATGGCATAAAGGCCTAAAACGTCCGTGCGCCCGTGCTTATCCACCAAAATACCACCACAAAAATAATGTGCCGCAGGAACTATGGGTATGGGATCTTTATTTATATCAATACCAACATCATGGCAGAGTTTTGATACAGTGGGAAAGCGCGTTGCCAAATCTTGTTCAATATGTCGAGCATCCAAGAATAAACAAGGGCTACCTGTGGCAAGCATTTCTGCAACCATGGCTTGTGACACTACGTCACGAGGGGCCAGTTCTTCCCTTTCATCATAGCGTTGCATAAAGGGATTGCCCTTAGCGTCCAAAAGGCGCGCGCCCTCACCCCGCATGGCCTCAGTAATCAAGGCCCTGCGGTGAATTAACTTACTATACAATGCCGTGGGGTGAAATTGCATAAACTCTGCATTTACAACCCCAACTTGTGCTCTGTGCGCCATGGATATGCCAGAGCCCACACAAGAGTCACTATTGGTTGAGTGCAAAAACACATTACCTACGCCACCTGTTGCAAGAATAGTCCAATCGGCAAGAATTGTTTGAGGCTGGCCCAGCTTTTCATTATAAACATAGGCCCCTGCACAGCGATTTATAACGTGATAGCGATAATCAGAATGACGACCGTGGTGCCTGCTTGTTAATAAGTCAATGGCATAGCAGCTTTGCATACACTTAATACGATGATGTTTTTGCACGGCTTCGGTTAAGGATTGCATAATGGATTTACCTGTATAATCAGCCGTATGCAATATGCGTGATGTACCATGCCCGCCTTCACGGGTTAGCCGCCATGTGCCGTCAGTATTTTTATCAAAGGCAACTTGGGCGCGCTGCATGAGTATTTGCTCCACAGCAAGCGGCCCTTCAGTGCAAAGATGCTCCACAGCATCCTTATAATTGTAATTATGCCCCGCCACAAAAATATCATTGGCAAGATGCTTTTTATCATCTTGTTCACTGGATTTATAAACAATTCCACCTTGGGCAAGCTCTGAGTTACCGCCACCAAGTTCCTTTGCTTGCGACAATAACAACACCTCTACACCCTCATCGGCAAGGGTTAAGGCCGCAGTTAACCCTGCAATGCCTGAGCCTATGACCAAGGCTTGAACATACATCCTATTTTGCACTATATTCCTTCCTTGGCACAAGCTTCAAGCATACGCTCAAGTGATTTACGGGCATTTTGCGTTTGCGCTTCTGGAATTTGCATGGGCTTTGCTTTGCCATTTTTAATACTTTGCAAAGTGTTCATTAATTTTTCAGCAGTAATTTTAGCCATATGCGAGCAATAAGCATCACGCAGAGCAATTACATTACAGTGCGCACTGTGCGCCTTTTGCAAACGATATACAAGGTTTGCCTCCGTACCCACAACAACTGTGCTCCCCTTAGGGCTTTTTGCTACTATATCAATAAGATATGATGTTGAACCTGCCCCGTCTGATGCTTGTACCACGTTCGGTGCGCATTCTGGGTGCACATATACCAAGCAATTGGGATAAGTATCACGCATATTTTGAATAATTCTTGGATTAAACTTGGCGTGAATGGCACAGCAGCCAGGCCACATCAAAAGTTTGGCCCTATCCACTGCATCAAAATCAATTTGTGTGCCATTACCTTGAATATTAAGGATATGCTCATACTTTACATCAAGCGATAATTGTCGGGCAGTATTTTGGGCGAGGTTTTTATCTGGCAAAAATAACACTTGCTCACCCTGCTCAAAGGCCCATTTAAGCATAGTCTTAGCATTGGCAGAAGTACAAACCGCCCCGCCATATCGCCCCACAACGTCCTTTACTGCCAGTGATGTATTTACATAGGCAAGAGGGGTTATTTTGCGCCCAGTTTTTTGTATAAGATTTTGAATTACTTTATCTAAAAGTGTAGCTGGAGTCATTTGCGACATAACGCAGTTGGCAGAATGATCAGGAAGGTACACATTTTGCCCTTCCCTTGCTAACAAAGCCGCCGACTCAGCCATAAAATACACCCCGCAAAAAACTATATGCGGGGCTGTGACCTTGGCAACTTTGCGGGCAAGTTCCAAAGAATCGCCAACAATATCACAATGGGCTATAATATCGTCAGCTTGGTAGTGGTGGCCCACAATGCATAAATCTTGCCCCAAGCCTGCACGAAGCTTAGCGATTTCATGTGTTATATCTTGCATTTACAACTACTCTCCCACCGCTACTGAAGCTTTTTTCTTACTATCCACTCTGCGTTGCCAAATGCGCCACATCCATGTGAAAAATAGTAAAATATACACGCTCACAATGGCGTATAAATTATTAATAGAGTTAAAATCTCCGTCCCAATGCCAAGTATAATTTCCTGAAAGATGAAGGGCATAACCAAGGCCCAGTGCGCAAATTAATACTAACCAAATGGGTGCAAGCCAGCGCAAGGGGAAGGCCTCCTCCCAAAAAAATGACCTGCGGTAAAACCTCTTGGAAGATATGAAAACAGTTGCAATAACTAAAACCACCATGCCCATAATTAAAAAATTTAAGCCCATAAATGTGGCACAAATTAAACCCAAGATTAAAAATACCAAACTTAAACGCAAGGCAATGGCTTGGCGCATTTCAAGCCCATAGGCAAGAAAAAGTAATACCGAGCCTGAAAAAATGCATAACCAATGCAAAATCACATTTACCCAAACTGGCCCGTCCGCAAATAGGAAGAACTGTCCTTCCTTCCAAGCCAGTAGAATGGCAAATCCAAGTAAGAAAACTCCAGCACAAAAAGTGACCCATGCACAAATACTGTGCGAAAGCACCGAAAGCCACCGCCCTGCATCACGCAAAGCATTTTTACGCTCTCTAGCTTCATATACAGCTAACAATAATGCCGCCGCAAGTAGTGGTAAAATAAAGTAAATTAAGCGGAAACACAGCACTGCCGCCACAACTACTTGTTCACGTGGGGTATGGGTTAGGTGCAAAATAACCAGCTCAAAAACGCCCACTCCGCCTGGCACGTGAGTTAAAACTACAGCCACCTGCGCCATGAGGTAACTTGGTAAAAACTGAATAAAACCAATATCTAAATCACC
>CAYJNE010000185.1:0-3514 GCA_964371345.1 uncultured Desulfovibrionaceae bacterium
TTTCTGTGGAAACTGTTGTGGGTACTGATATTGTGCGTGATTTAATACCCCAACTTAGAGCGGCGGGGGCTGAGGGTATCATAGAATACGCCCTTAATAAGGTTATATAGGACGTTGAAAAAGCACCGTCTGCTACTTCAGTGATAAATTTTAGTCAGGTCATGGGGGGAAGACCCCACTCCCCTCCTAAAATTCACCACTTCATTGCATCCGATACTTTTTGAACGCCCTAGAAAGGATTTTTACGACCTAAAAATGATAAAAACCTAGAATATCCCAAAGGGATATTCTAGGCGTTAAAAGTTTTTGCGGAGGGGGTCTGGGGGAGGGGCTTTTTTCAAAAAGCCCCTCCCCCAGAAACTCATAAACAAACAAGGAATCACAATGGAAAACGAAACAAAAGCCGACAGCTCTCAAGATTTTTTGGACTCATTGCCAGAGCTTGCCGAGGGTGAGAAGTTTGTATTTGCATGTAATGAAAAAGTGCCTTGCTTTAACCGTTGCTGTGCAGAGTTGACCTTACCCCTAACTCCTTATGATGTTTTGCGAGTTTGTCAAAATCTTGGTTTAAAGAGTGAGGAATTCTTAAAAACCTACACACAAATGCGCACTTTCCCCGACACAGGTTTTCCATTGCCACTACTTAGAATGCAAGCAAGACCAGATGAGCCTTGCCCCTTTGTAACCCCTGCTGGTTGCTCCATATATGAAGACAGGCCTGGGGCTTGCCGTACATACCCCTTAGGGCGTGGCACCAAGGTCGATAAAGAGGGCAATGTGGTTGAGCGATTTTTCATTGTGCAAGAAGACCATTGCCGAGGTTTTGATACAGGTAAGGAATGGACTGCCAAGGAATGGTTGCAAGACCAAGGCCTTGAACTGTATAATGATTCCAACGATAGTTATATGAAAATCATGGCGAAGGTAAAAGATACGGGTGAGCCCATTTCGCCCAAAATGGCTACCATGATTATTTTGTGTTTGTATCAGTTGGATAGATTTCGTGATTTTTTAGCTGAGATGAAAATTTTTGATAAGCTTGAAATTAGCACTCAGCGTTGTGAACAAATTATGTCAAGCGATGAGCAATGTCTTTCATTTGCCCTAGAATGGCTTGAACTGGTGATGTTTGGATCATGTCCCACGTTAAAACGCAAGGCTTAATCGCCCTCTCTCATCCTAAGATTTTAGACGCTCAGACCTTGAGTGCAGAACTTTTGCGTCTGCGCTCAAGGCCTGAGCATTTGCGCATTGTTTTCACCAATGGCTGCTATGATATTTTACATGCTGGTCATGTGGACTTGCTATCAAGGGCGAAGCTACTTGGTGATATTTTGGTACTAGCTTTAAATACTGATAATTCTGTAAAAAGCTTGGGCAAGGGTGCAGACAGACCGATAAATCCTTTGGAAGTACGAGCATTTACTGCGGCACATTTAAGTAGCGTTGACTACGTGACAAGCTTTGATGAATCAACACCTTATAATATTATTGAGTTATTAAAGCCAGATGTATTGGTTAAGGGTGGTGACTGGCCAGTTGAAGACATTGTAGGCAATGATATTGTGCAAGGCTATGGTGGCTCGGTGTTAAGTTTGCCCTTACTTGAAGGATTTTCCACCACAGCGATTATTGAACGCATAAGAAAATCCTAGGGCATTTAAATTTCAAGGGCGTGCAACCACAATGGTTACACGCCCTTTACGCTAGCCGAGGAGAAAGCGTTATTAGATTGTTAATTAGCACGAACTGTGCACCTCACAAGCGACCATTTTTTAACGTAACGAAGTAGACTTTATACCTAGCGTGTGAGGCGCATAGTAACGTGGTAATTTGTAAAATTTCCTTATGACATTTGGCTTTGTAGCCATTGTTTAATATGGGGTGTTGGTGCAAAAATGCCACGCAAATTCCCATACTCTAGGGCAAAATCTTCACGCAATTCTTGCGGCAAGGGAACGGTCACCACATCCACTGCGGCCTCAGAGTTACGGCGCACCAAGCGCACAACAGGCTCATCACCCCACGTATCCACCACAAAGTATGTGGAATAATCATCCTTGGAACGCACTGGCGGATATTCTGAATGCCAATCATTGTTACCCCACTCAAGATACATAGTCACGGCATGTTCGGGGGTAAGATTCCAGTCTATATCATAATTAATATTTTGTAGGCTGTTCATGTTTTCCTCCTTGGTTGACTTAATAGTAACCATTCTTCATAAGAAAAGCAAGTACTTTAGTAGGAATTTTTTAATTTTTATAGTCAATAAAATCAAACTATTATATATTTTATGGCAAAAAAAATAAAATTTAAGGGCAATCCACATACGGAATTGCCCCTAAAAAACAAAAGAGATTAAATTTGAAATTATTTATTCAATAACAAAAGCTTTAGTAATAATTACAGGCTTATTGGGTACATCGCCCATCATACCACGGTTGCCAGTGGACACAGCCTTTATTTTATCAACCACATTTTCGCCCTTTATGACTTTACCAAAAACAGCATAACCATAGCCTTCTGGAGTGGGTGCGGTAAAGTTTAAGAATTTATTGTCCTTTACGTTAATAAAAAACTGCGCAGTGGCGGAATTTGGATCTGAGGTACGGGCCATGGCAACGGTGTATTTATCATTACCAAGGCCATTGGTGGCTTCATTTTTGATAGCTTTTTGAGTGGGTTTTTGCTTCATATCCTCTGTAAAACCACCACCTTGAATCATAAAATCTTTGATAACGCGGTGAAAAATAGTACCGTCATAGTGGCCACTTTTTACATAGTTTAGAAAATTTTCAACAGTTACAGGGGCTTTGGCAGCATCAAGTCGAATAATAATAGTGCCCATAGTAGTATCTAATTGCACAGCTGGGCTTGGTGGAGCTGCTGCAAAACCTTGAGAGCTTGTTAACAAAAAAAGGGCCACAAGGGTTGCCATTAAAAAATTTTTCACAAAAGACATAATATTCTCACTGGTTAAAGGTTTAAGACCTGTTAATTATAGCAAGTTACCACGCATTTGAAAAGAAAGAAAATTGGTAAAAATATATTGTGAAAATTTTGCTTGAGCCCACATTGACGAAATATCATATGTAAGATATACTGTAGACATGAAAGAATACCTACGCACTTTCCAAACTTACATGGCACAAAATGGTCTAAAAAACACAGCACAGCGCACGCTTATTGTTGAAGTTTTTATGACTGCCAAAGGGCACCTTTCCGTAGAACAAGTTTACGATGCCGTTCGTAAAATTGACCCATCCGTGGGCCAAGCTACGGTGTATCGCTCCATGAAATTACTTTGTGATGCAGACCTTGCCCATGAAGTGCAGTTTGGTGACGGCATCACCCGCTATGAGCCACAAAATAAAGAACACCACGACCACCTCATTTGTGAAAAATGTGGAAAAACCGTAGAAATTGTTAATAAAAAAATAGAAAAACTTCAAGAAAGCATTGCCGAAAAGCATGGCTTTACCCCCACCCACCACGTACTTTGCCTCTATGG
>CAYJNE010000186.1:0-3449 GCA_964371345.1 uncultured Desulfovibrionaceae bacterium
GAGCTTGGTGGGCTTCATTCGGCAAAAATATTACTGCATAGCGTAGATTTTGCTGAAATTGTGCAATGCCAAGCTCAAGGTGATTGGGAAAAAAGCGCAGAAATACTCTCCACCGCCGCCAAAAATCTTGAAAAATCGGGGGCAGATATACTTTTAATCTGCACCAATACCATGCATAAAGTGGCCCCACAAATTCAGGCCGCGGTTTCTATTCCTCTGCTACACATTGCCACAGCCACAGCCGCTGCCTTACAAAAACAAAATATAAGCAAAGCTACCTTACTGGGAACAAAGTATACCATGGAGCAAAATTTCTTAAAAAAGATACTCCAAGATGCAGGCATTGATATTATAATTCCCGACCCAGAAGATAGAACAATTATTAATGATATTATTTTTAATGAGCTGTGCCTCGGCAAAATACTACCTGCCTCAAAACAAACCTACATAGACATCATCAAAAAACTTGAAGCACAAGGTGCACAAAGTGTAATACTTGGTTGCACAGAAATTGGCCTACTCATACAGCAAGATGATGTTAACATTCCCGTCTTTGACACTACGGAAATACATGCCACCGAAGCGGCATTTGCGGCACTTGGGCGTTAATACACCCTCAATTAAGTTGACGCATATGGAACAATGCGTTCAAATTCATGTTGCTTATGCTCTTGTAATAATGCGGCTTCATATTGTGCTTGTAAGGTAGTCCACATTTCCATATCCGTACCCAAATAGCGTGCAAGACGTATGGCAGTATCAGTGCTTATGCCTCGTTTTTCATGAATAATTTCATGAATTCGTGTAGCAGAAATTCCCAAAGCTAAAGCCAAAGCATTAGCAGTAAGCCCAAGAGAACTCATATATTCCTCACGCAAAATTTCTCCAGGATGTATGGCAATCATAACTTTCTCCTTTAATGATAATCCACAATTTCCACATTATATGCATTTCCATTTTCCCAACGAAAGCAAATTCGAAAACTATCATTAATTCTTACACTATATTGCCCCGCACGATTACCCTTCAAACTTTCTAAGCGGTTGCCAGAAGGTATACGTAGTGACTCAAGATTTTTTGTTGCATGTAAAATACGCAATTTACGCAAAGCAGAACGTGCCACTTGTCCAAGACGTGGGCAAGAGCCTGTTTCAAAGAGTTTTTGCGTATCTTTATTTGCAAAACTTACAATCATTTTACGCTCTCCATATTACGTTACACATAATATAAATGTCAAATTACACTTAGTCAATAATTAAAAACCTCAAATATTCCTGCAAGGAATATTTGAGGCATTAAAAGTTTTTAAGGGGTGGGGGTTTCCTGCCCGAAGGGTGCGAAGCATAGCCGTAGCCGAGCTTGTGAGGCGTACGGATACAGAGAGCCTAGGCTGGGGAGGGGACATTTTTTCAAAAATTTCCCCTCCCCCAAGATATTAATTTATATTATTAAATAGCGGCCCTAGAGGTGGACATGGTATATACTTCGTGCGGGTCAAGGATAAGGATAACCGAGCCGTCACCAAGGATTGTCGCACCTGATATGCCTTTTAGGTCACCAAGGTAGGAGCCAAGCGGCTTAATAACCACTTCTTGACGTTCTAGCAACCTATCAACCACAACCCCAAGCCTGCGCTCGTTATCGTGGATAACAACTACTGAGAGTACGTCTGGTTCTACTTCTGGTTTTGGTAAATTAAGTAGCTCTGAAAGTTCTACAATACCAAGCACTTCACCGCGTAGGGTCACGGCTTTGCGCCCCTTAATATCGGTAAGTAGTTCTGCTTCTATTTTTGTAGTTTCAGAAACAGCATCAAGAGGTATGGCAAACATTTCATCGGCCACGTTCACCATGAGTGCGTCGATGATAGCAAGGGTTAGCGGTAGAAGTAGGGTAAAGCGTGTGCCTTTGCCTATTTCTGAAGAAATATTTACACTACCTTTGAGGTTTTTAATATTGGTACGCACAACGTCCATGCCCACACCACGGCCAGAAATATCGGTAATGGTTTCTGCGGAGGAGAAGCCAGGGGCAAATATAAGTTCCATGGCTTCACGGTCGTCCAATTGTTTGGCGTCTTCTGGGCTGATGATGCCTTTGCGAATGGCAACGTCACGCATTTTGTCTGGGTCAATACCTTTGCCGTCATCTTCAATTTCAATGGCAACAGAATTACCCTTATGGAAAGCACGCAATACCACACGGCCTTTAACGGGCTTGCCAGCGGCAATGCGGTCTTCTTGTGATTCAATACCATGGTCAACGGAGTTTCTGATAAGGTGAACCAATGGATCGCCGATAACTTCCACAACGCTCTTATCCAGTTCAGTTTCTTCGCCTTCCATTATCAAGTCCACTTCTTTACCACTTTTGCGTGAAAGGTCACGTACCAAACGTGGGAAGCGAGAAAATACAGAGGCCACAGGCACCATCCGTACCTTCATAATGGTATCTTGCAAATCATCTGAAATACGAGCCATAGCGTAAGTGGTTTCAGAAAGACTTTGGGCCACTTGCCCAATATCCACTTGGCTTGTTTCGTCTTCTAAAGAGCGAGCAATAAGCGTATAGCGGTTTCTATTGATGATAAGCTCACCAATTAAATTCATAAGATGATCAAGCTTTTCATGGTCCACACGTATGGTGGATGAGGCAGATTTTGGCCCGTCCTGAGCAGGAGCCGCCGCTGGCTTTGGTGCGGCCTTAGCTGGCGTTGGTGAGGTTAGCTTTGCTCGTTCATCTGCGGCTGATTTTTTAGCAGCTTCAAGGGCTTCCTTACCAGTGACTGCCGAAGCTGGTGCTGAGGCCGGGGCTGGGGCTGATGCCGCAGGTGCTGGAGTTTCTGCTGGTTTTGCGGTTTCAGCTACGGGAGCAGCAGGAGCAGGTGCTTCCGCCACAGGTGCAGGAACTTCTGCTGGCTTTGCCTCTTCCTTAGATTCGGCGGCAGGGGCTACAGCTTCGGCTACTGCTTCACCTTGCTCGGCAGTAAGTTCTGAGCCAACCTTGGCTGCATCTATCATCTCTTTAATAATATCAACTTCTTGAGAGAGCATATCCAGCACTAATGAAAAATCCATATCAGACTTACGAGCAGATTCTACAATACCAGCCGTACGTTCTGTATATACTTTAATGTCTGGAAGCTCTATGAAATTACAAGCATTTTTAATGGCAATGAGGCAACGATAAAGAGCATCAATGGATGGCTTATGGCTACCGTCACCCTTGAGGGTTTCCATGGCGGCACGAATAATTTCCATTTGTTGTTGCACTGTTTGCCTAAACATGACGGCGTCATCATCTTCAGTACCCACAGGAATAATTGTGGGGGCCACAACTTCTGTGACGCTCTTACTTTCTTCCTTGGGTGCATCTTGCGTAGCGTCTGGAGTTTCTGCTGGTGCAGCTTCGCTGACACAAGGCGCATCTACTGGGGCGGATTCTGCTGG
>CAYJNE010000187.1:0-3444 GCA_964371345.1 uncultured Desulfovibrionaceae bacterium
TTTCAGGCCAAGTTAGGGCAGTTAGGGCTTCTGGTGCTGTGCGCAAGTTAGGCAAACCACGACGCTCAGCCTCCTTATGCCAAATGTCAGAATAACCGTCACCATTAAATATAACTGCGCTATGTTCTTCAATAATTTCTTGTATTAAGCTTTGCACTGCGGCATTTAGTTTGCTTTTTTGGCCTTTGCAGGTGCGCTCCAAATAATCAGCGGCATAGCCAAGGGAGTCAGCCATTATGGCATTCATAGCTGCCAATGGCCCTGCGGCGGACATACTTGAGCCCACAGCACGAAACTCGAAGCGATTACCAGTAAAAGCTATAGGGCTTGTACGGTTGCGGTCGCCAGGGTCTGCTGGGAATGGGGGTAGAGTGTCCACACCCACATTCATGATTTTTTTACCCTTGGCTCCTTTTACTCGTCCTGCCCTAAATTGTTCAAAAACATCGGTGAGTTGGTCACCAAGGAATATGGACATAATGGCTGGTGGTGCTTCGTGAGCACCTAGGCGGTGGTCGTTGGAGGCAGAGGCAACCATAGCCCGCAAAAGTGCGCCATATTTATGTACGGCCCTAATCATGCAAGCACAAAATACCATGAACTTTGCATTCTCATGCGGGGTGTCGCCTGGCTCAAATAATGAGCCAAGCTCAGCATTGCCTATGGAATAATTAAGGTGCTTGCCAGATCCGTTGATGCCGCTAAAGGGCTTTTCATGCAAGAGGCACTTTAGGCCATAGCGTTTAGCCACATTGCGTAACTTGGTCATAATAATATGATTATGGTCAACGGCTAAGTTGCCAGCTTCAAAGCGGGGGGCAATTTCATATTGGCTTGGCGCGGCCTCATTATGTCTGGTCATGACGGGTACGCCAAGTTTATATAGCTCACGCTCCACTTCCATCATAAATGAAAGCACACGCTGCGGGATAACGCCAAAATATTGGTCGCTAAACTCTTGGCCCTTGGCAGGGCGTGCGCCAAAAAGAGTGCGGGCCGCAATGTGAATATCGGGGCGGGCAAAGTTAAAATTAGCGTCAATTAAAAAGTATTCTTGCTCAATGCCAGCATAGGAAATAATAGGCAATTCTGTATGAATATCAAAAACTGCCAAGAGGCGTTTTGCTTGGGTATTAATGCTTTGATTGGAGCGCAAAAGCGGGGTTTTTTTATCCAGTGCAATACCCGTCCAAGAAAGAAAAACCGTAGGAATGCATAAAAATGTTCCGTTGGGATTTTCCATAATATATGCAGGGCTTGTGACGTCCCATGCTGTATAGCCACGGGCCTCAAAGGTAGAGCGTAAACCACCAGAGGGGAAGCTTGAAGCGTCAGGCTCACCTTGAATTAGCATGGTGCCAGAAAATTCAGCTAGTACGCCGCCATTGCCGTCAGGTTGGAGAAAGCTATCATGCTTTTCGGCAGTGGTGCCTGTAAGTGGGTAGAAAATATGGGTAAAATGCGTAGCTCCTTTTTCAATGGCCCAGTCTTTCATAACGGCGGCTACGGTATCGGCTATATTTGCGTCCATGCGCTGCCCAAAATCAATGGTTTTGCGCAAAGATTTGTATATGGCACGGGGCAGGCGTTCGCGCATAACTTTGTCATTAAATACATTGCAGGCAAAAATGTCCTGCGGGCTGGTGTCTGAAAAGTTAAGCGGAGCGTACGCTGGGCGGTAATTAGTAATGGCTTGAACGGCGTTATGACGGGCATTATTTGCTGGCATGGAATGCTCTCCTTGAGTAAAAAGCTACTCAGAACAGCATACAAAAAAGTTGGGCTGGCGTAAAGACATTGTATGAAGGGGAGGAAATTAAAATTTCAAAAGACTGTGTTTCATAAAGGTAGTAAAAGCATTATGGCGTTCTGGTGATTGATACTCATGGGACTTGAAATCATCAACAAAATGGCCTTCATGTAGTACCAAAACTCGCTCACAAAGGCGCAAAATGGAGCGAATGTCATGTGAGATATATAATAGTGTAATATTTAACTCTTTTTTTATGTCATCAAGCATATGCAAGATGCTCTCAGCCACCACCGCATCAAGGTCGGTTAGAGGCTCATCAAGGAGTAAAATATCGGGTTTTAGTGCAAGAGCGCGGGCAATGCAGAGGCGTTGCAATTGCCCGCCGCTCATTTGCTGCGGGTAGGCACGGGCATAACGTGCTGGGAGTTTGACCATGGTCAAAAGCTCCTCCACTTGCGCAGCTTCATTAGTATTAATTTTATGCGCACGCAAAGGCTCCATAAGAATGTCATGGACGCAAAGCCTTGGATTAACAGCCATGCGTGCGTGTTGAAATACGGCTTGGATGGCTTTGCGCCAGCTACGGTCAGTACTATTTAATGTTGCAATATCTTTATTTAAAATATGTACTGTGCCGCTATCTTGCTTTTCAAGGCCAAGGATGATTTTTAAAAGAGTACTCTTGCCAGCTCCGTTATTACCAACAATGCCAAGACTTTCACCTCGATTGAGTTCAAGGTCAGCATTTTGCAAAACGGTTTTATTTTTATAGCTTTTTTGTATGTTCTTGCAAGATAGTATGCATTCAGCATTGTTTGTGCTTATAATTGGGGTTGAAATGGTGTTAACGTGCTCGTTTATTAGCTCTTTTGTGTATGCATGTTGTGGATTATTAATAACTTCTTGCATTTTGCCATGTTCAACTATTTGTCCGTTTTGCATAATGGCAAGATTATCAGCCATAAGCCGTGCCGCTGAGAGGTCGTGATCTATGTAGAGTAGGGCAAATCCGTATTTTTTTTGCAAAATCTTAATATGTTGTAAAAGCAGGGCTTTAGATGCACAATCAAGCCCAGTAATGGGTTCATCTGCTATGATGCACGAAGCCCCGCCATTTTGCACCTTGGCAATGGCAAGGGCAATCATAACCTTGTGCAACATGCCGCCGCTAAGCTCAAAGGGGTAGCACTTAGCAGCACTGGCCTCAAGGCCCACTTCTGCTAATAATTCAAACATATATGCACGAACTTCAGAGCGAGGCCCCTTAAGCATTTCTAAAAATGCATGTTCAATCTTAAAGAGTGGGTCAAAGCAGTCACCAGGATTTTGCATGATTAGGGCTGGCTTTGCTCCTGCAAAGTTAATTTGCTCGGCTGTATAATGTAGGCTTGGGGGTAGGGCGTCCATGAGAGCCATGGCGGTTATGGATTTACCAGAACCACTAGCACCCATAAGGGCTAGGGTTTGCCCGTTTTCTATAGTAAAATTCACTCCTTGCACCAAGGTGTTTTGGGCAGTGTGAACATTAAGATTTTTAACTTTCAGTGCGGGCATTATATTTCCCCTTGGCGTAAGGAAGGGTCAAGTTTATCACGCAGGCTATCGCCCAAGAAATTACAGGCCGCCGTTGCTAGAAAAATCATAAGCCCTGGGTAAACCATAAGCATGGGGCTTGTGCGCATGACGGTGCG
>CAYJNE010000188.1:0-3443 GCA_964371345.1 uncultured Desulfovibrionaceae bacterium
TCTTGGGCTAAATGCTGTTGCCATGCAATATCCTTCATTTGGCTTATGTTGTCTGGTAAACTCTCTTGGCGCAAAAGTGCAAAAAATTCATGCATTAATATGCCAAGCCCCTTGGCATCGCAAAGACTATGATGAATATCAAAAAAGAGTATCTTGCCATGTGCATTATGCAAATCTTGCTCAGGTTGTGTATGCACTAAGGCCATACGCCATAAGGGAATACACTCAGCCTCAAAGGGGCGCACCAAGGTAAAGGCTTCATTTAAGTTATTAAATTCATGTTCCTCAATTAACATGGCTTGCTTGTGTGCATCTTCAAGGTCTTTCATTTCGACTATGCACATACGTGGATTTAAGTCACGCACATTGATAAAATATGTGCGTAAGACTTCATGCCTAGCTATGAGCAATTGTAGAGCTTTTTCAAGGTCAGTAAGTTCATATTGCTTGGGCAAGGAGAAAAAGCTTGGTAAATTATATCCAGTATGTGGAGGGTTTAAAGCCATGTCCAAAAGTATTGATTTTTGCTCACGCCCAACTGGATAATCGGATAATTTAGGCGTGATGCTTAAAGTAGGTTGTGACTGCGTAAGCTGGTTAGGGCTTTGCTCATTTAGATAATCTGTAACATATGCACTAAAAGCTTTAAGTTGACTTCTGGTAAGTAAGTCTGTGAGGCCTAGGGAAGTGCCCCAGAGGTCATTTAGGGCACTAATAATACGCATGCCTGAAAGAGAATCCCCTCCAAGGGCATAGAAATCATCATTTTCTGTGACACTTTCATGTTCTAATGCTCGCTGAATAACCGTGCATAGAGCTTCTGAAATACTAACATTTTCTAAGTCTTGGGTAAGTACATTTTGTTTGCTGTTTAGGTCTATATTTTGGAAAGCTGTGTCTTGAGCTTCCATGGGTTCGTTATGCATACTCACAAGCACATAGGGCATATTTTGAGCCAAGGCATTGAACAGGGTTTGCCCAAGTAAACTTGGCGGTAGCATATAGTCTGTGCGAATACCTGCACGAGCGGCCATGCCCACGTCAGCCACTGCATTTAATGCCAAGGACAGAGCAGGGTAACCCTTTGCCCTTAAGTCTTGTGCGAGACTATCCATGGCGGCATTGGCGGCTGAGTAGTCACTTTGTCCCGCAGCCCCAGCAAGGGCAGTACGTGAGGAAATAAGGATAAAGTGCTTAATAGCATCTTCTTTTGTAAGCTCATATAAATAACGTGCCGCTTGCAGCTTGGTTTGCATAAGAGCATGGAAAGTTGCGGAAGGTTTTTGTACAAAAAAACCATCCCCTGCAATGCCGGCACTGTGGATAATGCAGCCAATGGGGGCATATTCACGCCGCACGTGAGCGAGAGTTGCATTTAACTGCTCATAATCGCACACATCGCATTGATAAAGTCTGTAGGGTATGCCTTGTGCACGTAATTTTCTTAAAATATTAATGCGCTCTTTGCTTAGTTCATCATCTATGTCATTCCAACTATCTTCTTTCGGAAAAGGATTTCTATGTAAAAGTGCTATGCAAGAACCAAGCTTAGGCACAATTTGCTCTGCAAGAGCCAAGGCTAAACCACCAAGTCCGCCACTAATTACAATACAAGAGTCTACCAATGAATTGTCTTCATTTTTATGCTCTGGTACGGGTAAGGCTTTAGAAACACTTGGATAATTAAGTTCACCTTCAGCATTTATGCGTAGCCAATTATGCTCTTCTTGCTCCAGTATATTGCTTAAAGTTTTAAGTTGGGCTGGATTGTGCAGGCTTGGAATTTCCACAAAATTTGCCTTTAGCCGTGCGTCTTCATGGACAATTGCTGCCAGTGCGGCACGTACAGCCGCGTGTTCTGGCTGTATTTTATTTACGGCAAGATAGGTCCAATGTATTTGCCAAGCAATGGCAGAAGTATTTTGCAAGAATGCTTTTAGGGGCAAGAGCATCTTAAAAACATGTTCTAATTCCATGCTAGAGGGTAGGATGCAAATAATATGTGTTACTTGCGTATCTGCCATGAGCTTGATAAGAGCAGAGTTTGCTTCTTCATCTTGTGGGTAGCTCGCATGGCTTAATGTATGAGCACTTAAGGTCTGTATAAACTCTTTCTGTTGCTTTTCTTCATTTTCTGAGAGTATAAGTATATGCTTTATTTGTGTATTTTCTGGTGTAATTGTACGAGGAGTATTTTCCCACTCTATATTATGCAAAGCCACTGGATTATGGCGCAAAGGCATAAACAAAATATCTTCAAAACTTAACAGGGTGCGTCCATTGTCATCATAAATATCACAATCAATACAAATATTTTCAGGTGCTTGTGCTATATTTTTCTTAATGCAACGCACCCATATTTTTTCAGGCAGAGCATGATAAATATGCATACTCTTACAAGCCGCAAGTACTGGTGGGGCATGCGAATAATCATCACCAAGGGCTGAGCTTACGGCAAGGTCAAGCAGGGCAGGGTGCCAAGGGAAATGGTCTAAGTCAGTAATATACGCTGATTGAAGTTTAAGGCGTGATACAATAGTTGCTTTATCCTCTGAAAGCCATAAGCCTTGGCGACCATTCCAGCGTTGCGAGACCTGAAGCAAGGTATTTTCTGGTACGTCAGGCATATTTTGTAAATGTAAACCTTGGTGTATGTTTTTAATATCTATTTGTTCTTTAGGAGTAATTTTATCTTGTACTTCATAGGTCGCTTGTGCAAAAGTTACCCACTCATCCAAAACTTCACCACCAAGTTGAAGGCTGGAGTTTTTGGAATTTATAAATAATGATGCGTGTTTACAAGAGTCTGCCATGAGAGGTTGTTGCCAAGATATATTGCGTAAAGTCAAAACTGTATTGGCATTTTTGGGATATTCAATGGCCTTGGTTACTAAACTTGGTAAGGCCATACCCACAAGTGTACCACGTCCCATGATTTTATGTTCAGAAATTGGCCAAAACTGTTGATTATGCAAGGCTAAATCATGTGAAATTCCCTCAGCTGTGCGCGTGCCTATACCTAAAAACGCATCACTGTGTCCACTTTGTTTTGCTGCATGTACATGTGTAAGGCTAAAATGTGGCCAATATGCTGTACGTTCCAAGGGAGTGGCAGGTAAGTGTACACGGGCAAAGGGTTTTTGCCAAAGGGGGCTTGCACCTTGCATAAATGCTAAAGCCGCTTGTTTTGCCTCTGCCATGCTTTGGCAATGCATACATGCGTCTTTTTGTTCAATATTTTCTTGTGGTTTTAATGTTTCTATTTCTTGTATGCCTAGCCAATGCAACATGGCTTTATTAAGTTCTGCCATGTTCTTGGCTACAAATGCCACACGCTGGCTCAAATGTTCACGCCCTAGACAGAGAGTTCCCACAATATCTTTTAAGGAATATTGTAAATCTTGCTGAAATTCCATAAAGCGTAAAATATTTTCCACATATTG
>CAYJNE010000189.1:0-3417 GCA_964371345.1 uncultured Desulfovibrionaceae bacterium
AATCTTACCACAATCTCATGCCAAAGAAGCCACGAAGAACGTAGTTAATACCTACCAAGAAGGCAAGCACGATAAAGATGCGCTTTAGCCATACGTCAGATAGATATTTTGCAGTCATGGGGCCAACCCAAGAACCAACAACAATACCGCAAAGTTCAACACCAATGAGTGTCCAGTACACAGGGGTACCGCCAAACATGAAGGTGGTGATTGATGTTACCATACCAATGAGCACGGCAAAGGCTGATGTGCCAGCGGCAAGGTACATGGGTAGTTGTGAGATACTGGTTAGGAATGGTACTAGCAAGAAGCCACCACCAACACCCAAGAAGGATGCTACGGAAGCGATGAGGAAACCGCCAACAACTGGTAGCAAGGTAGCAAAAGAAAATTCAACACCGCAGAAGGTGAAGACCACTTTTGCAGGGGTAATGCTAACAATTTGTACACGGGTTTGCACGCCACTTTCGGCATGACCTTTTGAAGCTTCTTCAAAGGCTTTGGCTGCTGCTGCGGCAAGTTTTTTCTTAGCTTTAGCGGCTGGGGTTGTTTCATAGAATAGGTAACAACCAAGGGCCAAAACGAATAGGCCGAAGTAACCGATATAATCACTGAAATCGACTTTACCTTGAGTTAGGACAGGTATAAGGATTGAACCCGCAAGGGAGCCAACACCAAGGGCGATACCAAGGGGTAGCACCAAGCGGCCAAGGCTGTATTGCTTGAAAGAAGTAATTAAAGCAGAACAACCCACAAGCCATTGGTTAGACACGCGAATAGAGTCAGTAACGCTCTTATTTAGTGGGTTTTTACCAAAGGATTGGGCGTAGTCACCAAGGCCAAATACGCTAACGTGACCAACTGAGGCCATAATACCACCAAATGCACCTACGGTTGAGAATATCCAACCTACCCAAATGGCCCACAAAAAGCCCATGATGGGGGAGATTTGTGGAGCACCAGGGATGCCCAAGAAACCCTTTTCAGCTGTGGGGTTGATTTTACCTTCCACAACGGCCATGGCAATGGCTTCGTCTAGGGTTAATTTTTCTCCGCTAGCAGTTTTATTAACGGCTGAGGCGGTTGTTTTTGCGCCTTCAACTACTTTTTCCACAGCAGATTTTTCTGCTTCGGCGGCAATGCTTGTGTTAGGCACAAGTAAATTGGCTGAAAATAGTGAGAGGCAGATAAAGAAAACTAAAAATAATCTGTTCATGTTACTTCCCTACTTTTTTTCGCAAGTGGCGCATGGGTCGCCACTGCCCTTTTTGAAGATGATGAGAGGACAGTTTTTACAGATGTCAGAACCAGGGAAGGCGTCACCAGGACGAGTAATGGAAGCGGAGCCGTTATTGGCGTCCATGCGGCTCTTCATACGTGCAACCATGGCTTGGAGTTTGGTGCCAGGGATGAATACGTTAACTTCGCCACGCTCGGTTTTACCAGCATTATAGGAGCCAGAACAAGCAGGACACATATTGAAAGTATCTTCTTTATAACAGAATACAGCGCCGCCGCAGGCAGATGAATTCATGGTTACGGCTGGGCGTAAGGGGTGCTCGTTGTTACCAGAAGCATAGTCACCAGCAAGGTGATATGATTGCATGTTGTCACAATAGAAGTGAACTAAGTCTGGAGTGGTCTTAGCTTTTCCAAGTGGGCCAACAGCAATGGCTTTCATAAAGCCCATATCAAGGCGAGGTTTTGAACGTACAAAACGACCTGCTTGCTCAAGGTCTACGCAATATTTGCTGTGAGACTTGATTTCTGCATCGTCAATTTCTTTCCAGCCAAAGCTTACATGGGCGTTTGAACATCCAAGGTCTTTAGCAAAGGCGAGTACATTTTGGTTTGCCATACGAGCTGCGATTTCCCATTGACAGAAGGTCATGGGCTTAATAGCTTCAACATACTCATTTTCTGCCGCATATTTTTTTACATCTTCCTCTGTGCGAAGAAAGTGAACGGCAACGGGGTGATGGTAAAGGCGCAGGCCTTCCATGAGTAATTGTTCCATCTGGGCATTAGTAAGATTTGACATTTGAACCTCCTAAAAAAATAAAAATCTGTATTCAGTATACGCACAGGGTAGACTTTGTGCAATAAAAATTATCAATTTGATAGATTTTTTTTGATAATTATTTTAGGCAATTCCAATATAAGTCATGTGAAAAAATGAACAATCTATCTTAAGGTTCGTACTTAGGTTGTGCATTTTTTTTTATCATTATATAGTATGCTCAGAGTACGAAGTATTAATTTTTTACCCGTGGATGAAATATGAATGCCAGCATAGAGTATAAGACTTTTATTTGGCTCCTAGTTTTAGTGAGCCTTGCTTTTCTTGTTTTGATGTTCCCATTTTTGGGCATAATTTTTTGGTCAGTGGCCATTAGTATTGTATTCTCAAGTTTGCAGGATTACTTTGTAAAAATTACTAAAAGCCCCAACCTTGCCGCCCTTATGACCTTGTGCATAACCATATTTATTGTGGTTATTCCTTTTCTTTTTGTGGCTAGCACATTTTTAGAACAAGCCCTCACCCTTTACCAAGGCCTTAGTAGTGGTACAATTGATGTAAATGCTTACTTTGAAAAGATTAAAGGCTCCTTCCCCATTGTGCAAGAATACATGACCAAGATGAACATTGATACGGAGTGGTTGCAAGGCAAACTCACCGAATTGATTATTTTTGCAAGTAAATTTATTGGGCAAAGGGCCGTGGCTATTGGTGCTGAAACAGTTAATATAATAGTACAACTTGGTCTGTTACTCTATGTGACATTTTTTACCCTACGTGATAAAAAGTTTATTATTAATTTATTGCACAAAGCTTTGCCCCTTGGGGATGAGCGTGAAGCCATACTTTTTGAAAAAATTGCTGAAGTTACCAAGGCCACCATTAATGGCAGTTTAGTAGTTGCCATAGTTCAAGGTGCGCTGGGCGGGCTTATTTTCTGGTTTTTAGATGTGCAAGCTCCCATACTTTGGGGTGGGGTTATGACCTTGCTTTCCCTTGTGCCTATGATTGGGGCAGGGCTTGTTTGGGTGCCAGTTGCCATATACTTTTTTGCCACGGGGGATGTTCAGTCCGCTATTATTCTAACTGTATTTGGGGTGGCGGTTATTGGGCTTGTGGATAATGTGTTGCGTCCGCTTCTTGTGGGGCGGGATACTCGTTTGCCTGATTATTTGGTACTTTTATCGACCTTGGGCGGGTTTGCGCTACTTGGCATGAATGGTTTTGTGATAGGGCCGCTTTTGGCGGTGTTGTTTATAACTTGCTGGGATATTTTTATCCGTGAGTATAATATTGAGGAAGATAGAGGGTATAGTGATGTTGATGATGCGCAAGTGGTGCTGGTAAAAAATGAGACGCATGTGCAGGTAACGCAAGTGAATATTACTGAGGATGAT
>CAYJNE010000190.1:0-3415 GCA_964371345.1 uncultured Desulfovibrionaceae bacterium
CACATTTTTACTACGTGCTTTGCACTTGTAAAAATGGTGTCTCCCGAAGGGTGTTTTAAATTTCATCTTTGAACAAAGCAATAGTGTAAATAGACTTCATTCCTGAACAAAAAGCACTAAACAATATCCCCCTCAAATATCCCACAGGGATATTTGAGGCATTAAAGTTTTTTTGGGAAAGGGGGTCTGGGGGAAAACTTTTTTTGTTCACAAAAAAGGTTTTCCCCCAGTCGAACAAAACAAAAAGGAAATATATGTCAAAAGTAGCAATAGTTGGTGGTGGGCTTGCAGGTTGTGAGTGTGCCTTGGTTTTGGCAAGGCATGGTATTGATGTAACTCTTTTTGAGCAAAAGCCAGTGCATATGTCTGCCGCACACCAGTTGCAGGATTTATCTGAGCTTGTGTGTTCAAATTCCTTGCGTTCCAATGAAATAGCAACGGGTATTGGTTTATTAAAGCAGGAAATGCGTGAGCTTAATAGCCCTTTTATGGCTATGGCGGATTCTTGCACAGTGCCTGCTGGTAAGGCATTAGCTGTGGATAGGGAGCTTTTTGCAAGGGGTGTTACTAAGGCCATTGAAGATAATGCGCATATTAGTTTGCAAAGGCAGCAAATACAAAGCCTTGATGATGCGGCATTGGCGAATTTTGAGCATGTGGTAATTGCGGCTGGGCCGCTTGCTTCTGATAGTTTGGCCGAGTCTTTGGCGGAAAAAATTGGCAATAAACAGCTTTATTTTTATGATGCCATTGCTCCAATTATTAGTGCTGAGTCCTTGGATAGGAGTATTATTTTTAGAGGCTCACGCTATCAAGAGCCAGAGGAAGCCGCCATTCATGGTGAATACTTAAACTGCCCCATGGAAAAGGATGAATATTTAACATTTTATAATAACTTGCTAAATGCTGAAAAAGTGCAGACTAAAAACTTTGAACAAGAGGTGCACTTTGAAGGCTGTATGCCCATTGAAGCTCTGGCGGCACGGGGTGAGCGCACACTTACTTTTGGGCCGCTTAAGCCAGTGGGTTTTGTGGATCCACGCACAGGCCGCCGCCCTTATGCCATTGTGCAATTGCGCACGGAAAATTTAAATCAAAATATGTATAATTTAGTGGGGTGCCAAACAAAACTCACCTATAAAGCTCAAGAGCAGGTTTTTAGGTCTATACCTGGCCTTGCAGGTGCAGAATTTGTGCGTTTTGGCAGTATGCACCGTAATACATATGTGAATGCACCGCAGGTTTTGGATGAGGGCTTGCGCCTTAATGGGCAAAGTAAAATACGCCTTGCGGGGCAGATTACTGGTGTTGAAGGATATGTGGAGTCTGCTGCTTGTGGGCTTTGGGTGGCTATGTTGCTGGTTGCAGAAATTCAAGAAAAATCACTCACGCCGCCACCTGTGCAAAGTGCGCTTGGGGCATTGCTTAACCATTTGCAAACACCAGTTAAGAAGTTTCAGCCGTCCAATGCTCACTTTGGGCTAATGCCAGAGCTTGAACAAAGGGCCAAGAAGAAGGAACGCAAGGCCATATATAGCGAGAGGGCGAGGGGTAGTTTCGCCGAGTGGCTTGGATAATTGATTGAAGAGAATTGAACTGTGACGTAGATAAATATTTAAAAATAAAATCAGTTAAAAAGGGGTAAGGTGCAAGGAAGAGATGAATTTTAGGAGGGGAGTGGGGTCTTCCCCCCATGACCTGACTAAAATTCATCTCTGACGAAGCAAATTATCCCTTTTTAACTGATTTTTTGCCCATAAATTCATCAAGGACGGAAGCCCTAACCTTGTATGATTTTTCCGTATCCATCTTTTTTAGTTCATCCCTATCAATATAATATATAGCACCGCAAGGGCACATGGTAGCGCAAGCAGGGCCCATGCCTTGGGCTCGTCTACCTGCGCAAAGGTCGCATTTGCGGCTACCTACACCCTTGTCGGATTCAAAAAATCCTGCGTAGGGGCAAGCGAGCATACAAGCACGGGTTTCACAACCACGGCAAAGCATGGGGTTTAGGATAACTGCACTATCTTGATCACGGTTAATGGCCTTGTTAGGGCAAACTTTCATGCAGTAGGCTTGTTCACAATGTACGCAGTAAACGGGAACTATTTGGCCTTCGGTACTGCGGGCCATAACAATGCGTGGTTGGTCGTGTAAAAATTTACAAATGGCTTCGCAAGTTTCACAGCCAATGCATTTTTCATAGTCAATATATAATGTTTTTCCGTTACATTCTGTAGTCATAATATTACCTTAGTGAGTTTGGTGCGATAACGTCAGCTGCGTAGTTATATTCCGATTCGCGGTGCTGGGCTTTTAGGTCAAGCCAGTGCGCAAGGGAGCGTGCTGCTCTTAGTCCGCTATATACTGCCTTGCCAATTTTACTTGGGCCAGTGAGCACATCCCCCGCTACGAAAACATTTTCAATTTTAGTCATATGTAGCCAACGTACTTCGCCTTTGCGTACATCGGTTAAGCCAAGCTGGTCTTGGAAGGGCGGGGTGGGAATTTCCCCAATGGCGGAGACTACCATGTCTACAGCTATGGTATGAGTTTCACCAGTAGTTTTGTTCGTGTATTCAATACCTTCAACTTGTGTTTCACCCAAAATGCGTGTGGGTACACAAAGTTCATTCCAAGTGCAACCGTCTTGCATTAGGCGTTCAAGTTCAAAAATTCCAGCAGGTGCATCCTGCATACAGCGGCGATAAATCATATATACTTTAGCTGCACCCATTTGCATGGCAGAGTGGGCAACGTCAACGGCGGAATATCCTGCACCAATTACGGCGATGCTTTTTCCTGCAACTTCTGGTGCTTGTACGTTGGCTTTGCCATAGCGAGCGGCCCTAATGGGAAAAAGAAATTCTAAGCCAGAGAGTACATTGACTAAGTTTTCGCCCTCAACTTCCATGCGGCGTGACTTCCATGAGCCAGTGCAGATGATTATGGCGTCATGCTTTTCCACAAGCTCATCAAGGCTGCGCATATCTTGGGAAAAGTGGTCGCCCTCTTCTTCAAATAATGGGTTTGAGCAGCATACCTTGGTTTGGTTATGAAAGTGCACTCCATAGGTGCGAGCAAGCAAAGTTGTGCCTTTTTGAATGCGCTCAGAGGGGATGCGATGCCCAGGAATGCCAAAGAGCATAAGGCCGCCTGGCTTTGGTAGTTTGTCATAGACGTCCACTTGATAGCCGTGTGCGGCTAAATATCCACAAGCCGCAAGGCCAGAAGGCCCAGCACCAATAATACCCACACGCCGTCCATTGGGTGGGGCTGGTTCTTTGCGTATAAATGCAAAATTCATCATGTCGTCATTTAGGGCTGTCATGGGGCCTCGCTTGGGTTATAAATGCTAAAAAAACTTCACCAACTCAAAGAGCTTATGGCGTGGAGTGGTGGATATATGATA
>CAYJNE010000191.1:0-3387 GCA_964371345.1 uncultured Desulfovibrionaceae bacterium
GCATTCACTTTCTTTTTTAGCTAAACGATTAAGGGCATTTACATAGGCCTTAGCAGAGGCAAAGGTAACATCTGGGTGAGCGGAGCGGCCCACAGCGCAGATATTTTTTTCCGTATCACAAATGCGCACTGTAACTTCACCTTGGGCATTGGTTCCACCAGTAACAGCATTTACAACATATTGTTGTAATTCAGGATTTCTGCCCACAAGAGTGCTGATAATATTAAACAAAGCATCTACTGGGCCAACACCAAAGCCAGAGCCTTTTTTCTCCTCCCCGTCCACTTCCATAACCACGGCGGCGGTGGGGGGAATATCTTGGGTGGATGAGCTATTAATACTTGCATGGTGCAAGCAATAGCGGTCGGGTATGCGATAAATTTCTTCCAAGACTAGGGCTACCAAGTCCTCATCGTGTACGGTTTCTTTTTTATCTGCAAGGTTTTTAACTGCACTAAATACTAAATTAATTTGCTCTTCGTCCAAGGAGTAGCCAAGGCTTTCAAGCTTTGATTTTACAGCATTGCGGCCCGAATGCTTGCCAAGAATTAAATCACTTTGCGCACGCCCCACCGATTCTGGAGTCATAATTTCATAAGTTTCACGGTTTTTTAACATGCCGTCTTGGTGAATGCCCGACTCATGTGCAAAGGCATTGCCACCAATAATGGCCTTATTGGGCGGAATGGGCTGGCCAATAGTCATGGCAAGCATACGGCAAGCTGGGTATAACTGCTCGGTATTAATAGTGTTACTTAGGCCGTAATAATCATGACGCACCCTAAGGGCCATGGCCACTTCTTCAAGAGCGGCGTTTCCTGCACGCTCTCCAATGCCACCAAGGGTAACTTCCACTTGGCGAGCACCCGCATGAACGGCGGCTAGAGTATTGGCAACGGCAACGCCTAAGTCATTATGGCAATGCACACTAAATATTGCCTTATCGCTATTGGCTGTATTTTCAATTATATATCGGATAAGGGCTGCGTATTCGTCAGGTTGGGCATAGCCCACAGTGTCGGGAATATTAATAACCCTAGCCCCTGCCTTAATAACGGCCTCAGAAATACGGCATAAAAAATCTTTATCCGATCGAGAAGCATCTTCCGCAGAAAATTCAATATTGCTGGTATATTTTGCGGCACGGGTCACACCCTCAATGGCCATTTTTAGTACATCATCTGGTTTTTTGCGCAGTTTATGCTCCATATGCAATGGTGAGGTGGACACAAAGGTGTGAATGCGTGGATTTTCGGCCATTTTAATGGCTTCCCAGCAGCGGTCAATGTCATTGGGCAAAGCTCTACAAAGGCCAGCCACTTCCACATTGCGAGTTTGAGCGGCAATGGCTTGCACGGCCTCAAAGTCACCTTGACTTGCGGCGGGAAATCCCGCTTCCATAACGTTTACGCCCACAATTTCAAGCTGTCTTGCAAGGCGCAATTTCTCTGCAAGGTTCATGGTGGCACCAGGTGATTGCTCACCGTCACGCAAGGTTGTATCAAAAAAATACACTTGGTTGTTCATAATAAATCTCCATAGTAGCTTACATCATTAAATGTAGTGGCTTCAATTAGTAAAGTCAATTTTTGGCAGTTTGCTCAAAAAATGCTGGATGCAAGGAAGGCAAAGTTTTTTGTGGAGCGGAGTTTATTTAGACATAAATGACCGGAGCAAAAAACGAGCCTGACGTAGCAGACAGTGTTTTTTCAGCAAACTGCTAATCGTTGTTCAGTGACAGACTTCGCAGTAGCTCCCTATTACGACGGGGCAGGATAAAGAATGTGTAACACAGTCCTGCTAAGATATAGGTAATAAAAACTAGGAAAAACACTAGTTTAGGTTGTGAAATGATAACAGCAAAAAGCAAAATCACCGTGACCATGGAGCTAAAGGCATGGGCACGCAAGAATGCAATTTCTTTAAATGAATAATAACGCACCCGACTAACCATAAGCATACCAAGCAAAAGCATAAGGCCAAGGGTTAAGGGCGGGGTAATAAAACTCATACTTTCAGGTATATAGCGTGAGAAAAACAAAAAACTAATGGCTGTGCAACCAGCGGCGGGTGTTGGCAAGCCAATGAAGAATTTTTTATTTGTAACAGCGGTTGAAACATTAAACCTAGCAAGGCGCAAGGCCGCACAAACCGCAAATATAAAGCAAATGGCAATACCAAGGCGACCGTAAGCATTCAAATGCCAATGCCACATGAGTGCGGCTGGAGCAATGCCAAAGGCCACAAGGTCAGCAAGGGAGTCATATTGCACCCCAAATTCGCTGGTGGTATTGGTAAGCCTTGCCACTTTGCCGTCAATGCCGTCCATGAGGGCCGCAAAAATAATAGCAAGGCCAGCACCTTCAAACCGTCCTTGGGCCGACCATATAATGGATAAAAAGGCCGCAAAAAAGCTTAGGGTTGTTATGATATTTGGCAGTAAATACACTGCCTTATGTCTTGGTATTCTATTGTTTGTCATATAATTTTAGCTACAATGCTTTGTCCTGCAAAAACTTGTTCACCAATGTCAACGCTGGGAGTATATCCATCTGGTATGTAAAGGTCAACACGTGAGCCGAAGCGAATCATACCATACCGTTCACCACGGTTTAACTGATCCCCAATATCCACTCGGCATACAATACGTCTGGCAATAAGTCCTGCAATTTGTACCATAGTCCAATCATTGCCTTGCGTGTCCTTTAGGGTGTAGGCGCAACGTTCATTATCGGTGGCAGCTTTATCCCATGCGGCGTTAAAATATTTGCCAGCAAAGTAGCGAATGTCTTGCACTGTGCCCTCAATGGGGGAGCGATTAACATGCACACTAAATACATTCATGAAGATACAAATGCAGGTGCGATTTTGGCCAGAAATGGGGTCGGGGCGAGTATCAATGCGAATAATTTTGCCGTCAGCAGGGCTTACGGCAATGCCTGCATCTTGAGGGACGACCCTTTCTGGGTCACGGAAAAAGTGGCAACAAAACCAAGTGAGTATTAGAAAAATTACTGCTGCTGGCCAGCAGCCAATGAGTGCAAAAACAACAGCCGCTAAAGCTGAAAGACCAATGGCGGGGTAGCCTTCGGGGGTTATGCCGCAGGATGCGTTCTTCATATTACTATCTCCTAACTTTTGGAAATTAAGTTATTTATCGAACAATATCTTAGAACTTTACTTGTATTAGCCATGAAATGCAAGTGAGCTTTTTTGTGTATATAAGCCTTGGCAAGGCGTCACTCCGACTTAAAAATAGCTATTGTTTAAGCTATAGCAAGGTACATATTTTTTGTTTAGTTTATCCTTTGGACTGTTTGGCTTTGGGTCGGTTTTGCGGTATTTTCCTTTTTCCCTCTCGCTTCGTCAAAATTAACTTTTTGAACG
>CAYJNE010000192.1:0-3381 GCA_964371345.1 uncultured Desulfovibrionaceae bacterium
TAATTACCGACAAGCTACGCCATAAAGGTGAGGCAGTTGGCGCTGATGACCAAGTATCAAAGCCAGAGGTTACTTACCTTGCTAAGAGGGCTTTAGCTCTCATTCGCGAACGCGAAAAAGATTAGCGAATGTTGAACAAAGACAATCTGCTGCGTCAGTGTTTAATTTTAGTCAGGTCATGGAGGAAAGACCCCATTCCCCTCCTAAAATTTAATACTTCCTTGCATCTTATCCTTTTTGAACGGAACGCTAAGGTTTCTTGTCTTAGCGTACTGCATTTTATTTCAATAAATTACAGTCATTTTTTGTTTGTCAAAGTTACTGGGTTACAAACTTTGGGTTACATTTTTATTTTTTCACCCCTAACAAACTACATCACTTGTGGGATGTTTGTCGTTAGCAAATGTCCCACCATTTGCCCTATGTTGTTTTCACCAAGTGCGACTGCAATGTCCTCTTGGTCAGTGTACAGACCAGCACTCTTAATGTACCTTCCGTTGTTGTAGTTTGATAATGCCCCATAAGAGTTTGTGCCGCATTCAATCCAGATTTCTTAAAGGCTATTGCCGCACTCTTATGACTATGGCATGGAAGCTAAAATGCTTTACTCCTGCCTTGATGCACAAGCGTTTCATAAAACCGCAACGATTAGTATATGGATTGCCTAAAGTTTCATTATTGTGGCGTGTGTTCATAAACACATTATCGACCTTGTAAGGGCGATTTTCTTCCCACCACTTTAGAGCTTGCACTAATTCAGGGTGTATTCGTATCCATCTCTTTCGTTTCGTACCATTACCTGTTTTATTGTCAGTTAGGCAAATTTTTTCTTCTGTAAGGCTCACATCTTCCCAAGAAAGACGCATGATTTCATTGCGCCTTGCGCCCGTAAAATAGAAGGTAAGCAACATCACAAGGTCTTGACCAGTAGCCAAATTTAAGACCTTAATAAAATCTTCGTCTGGTGGAGCATATCTATCTTGTGACTCATAAGGGAAAGGTTTTACTTTCTTAAACGATGGAATGATTTGTGGAAAATCATCAATATAATCCACGCCCCATTTCCATGCAGTCAAAAGTTGTTTACGATATGTATTTGCTGACATACCACTTATATTGCCCCCCGAATAACTATAACTATCCGAGTGAGTGAATTGGAAAAGAAGTCCTTATGGAAGTAGCAAGCTTCGCAAGGTTAAACATGTCTGAATATTTGCGAAGACGATTTTTTGGACGCAAGCCCATCATTGCTCATACAGACGTAATCACAATTTGGGAATTGCGGAGCATCGGTGGATTGCTCAAATATGGCTTTGAAACCTTGCGTCAGGCTAACGTATCAGCAAGCTGCATAGACAAATAAGATCCCCCTTGAAACCTATCCAAAAGGCGCAAAGCCGTTTACGTTAGGCATTCGTGTGATCCTTACGTAAGTAGAGAACAAAGATGGAAAGCCACAAAAAATCATTAAAATTTACGTGGCAGGGGGTAAAGGCCATATTAAAATCAACGTGGTATAAGCTGATCAACAAAATGGGGTATCTTGATAAAAATACGATCTATATTTCTTATTGCAAGGAGAGACACTATTCCCAAATGCCATTTAACCCAAGATTTTTATTACAGCTGCTGAAAAATAAAGAACAAATTTCTTGACTTCGAGGGTGGGTCTGCACATGATGTGTGACTCATACGGTTGTACAAAAAACTTACTGGACTTTTCCGCTAAAAATTTATATGATATCAAAGTTTAACAAAATTAGCAATTTAGGAAATACATGAAAAAAGCTCTTATTACAGGCATAACTGGTCAAGATGGTGCCTATTTAGCACGGTTTCTTTTGGAAAAAGGCTATGAAGTTCATGGCATTAAACGTCGTTCTTCCCTTTTTAATACTCAGCGAATAGATGATATTTATCAAGGTGTGCATAGTGGTGAACGTCGTTTTTTTCTGCATTATGGCGATTTGACAGATAGTGCCAACCTAGTGCGTTTGGTGCAAAAAATTCAGCCCGATGAGATATATAATTTGGGTGCACAAAGCCACGTGCAAGTATCTTTTGACGCTCCTGAATACACCGCTGATGTGGTGGGTGTGGGTACTTTACGTGTACTGGAAGCCGTGCGCCTTCTAGGTTTGGAAAAAAAGACTCGCGTGTATCAAGCTTCTACCTCTGAACTTTACGGTCTTGTACAAGAAGTACCACAAAAGGAAACTACGCCTTTTTATCCACGCTCTCCTTATGCTATAGCTAAGTTATATGGATATTGGATTACTGTAAATTATCGTGAAGCATATGACATGTATGCTTGTAATGGTATTCTTTTTAATCATGAATCCCCCATGCGGGGTGAGACTTTCGTTACACGAAAAATCACTCGTGCTCTGCCACGTATTATTTTAGGTATGGATGACTGTTTGTATATGGGGAATATCAATGCCCTACGTGACTGGGGGCATGCCAAGGATTATGTGCGCATGATGTGGCTCATGCTACAACAAGATAAGCCCGAGGATTTTGTTATTGCTAGTGGTGAGCAACATTCTGTACGTGAATTTATTGAAATTTCGGCCAAGATGTTGGGCTTAACCTTGGCTTGGCAAGGCGCAGGCGTGGACGAAGTGGGCATGGTGGAAAGTTTTGACGAGAACGTATTGGTAGCGCTTTTGGAAAAACAAATGCAAGGTGAAAACTCCGCTACCAAGGATGCTTTTATTGCTGATACCATGAATACACTTCGTAATAATAAATCCTTACAAAAGGGTATCGTTGTAGTGCGTATTGATCCAGGCTATTTCCGACCTACAGAAGTGGAAACCTTGCTCGGACATGCCGCCAAGGCTAAAGAAAAACTAGGTTGGGTACCGCAAATTTCCTTTGCTGAACTGGTACAAGAAATGGTGGAAGAAGACTTTGCTGGAGCGCGGCAGGACAGCCTTTGCATTCAGGCTGGCTTTACTGTGCCTACTGTGCAGGAGTAAGAGTATTATCTTTGAAATAAACCCTGTAATCTTCCCTTAAAATAGTAAAATACAAGGAAGAAAGCCTTTTTGTAAGGGGAGTCCTACCCAAAAGGCGGCAAAGCCGTTTATGTTAGGCGAGCTTGTAAGTCTTACATAAATAGAGAGCAACGCGGGGTCTTTCCCCGTCGACCTCTAAAAAACATTTAAAGCCTACGGCGGTAGCCCACGGTAGTGGGCCGTATAGTGAGGGTGGTGGGCAAAAGGAATTTATTTCCATTTGCATAATCCCACCACCCAAACGAATAAATGGTGATGTAGTTTGCTGTTTTTTTTAACAGTTTTTATTTTAATAGGCGTCTACTAATCTCCTGTGCCGCCTTCCTACCAGCACCCATTGCAAGAATAACAGTTGCCG
>CAYJNE010000193.1:0-1429 GCA_964371345.1 uncultured Desulfovibrionaceae bacterium
AACGCCTGCATACTCTGTTCAACGGGTTGGTTTTCATCCACAGCTTGGCATAAAAATGTATTAATATGAGGCATTTTGATAATGGCGGCGTCAATTTCTGCATTGGCACCTTGCGCATAAGCCCCAATATTTATCATATCCTCCACCTTGCGGTAAGTGCTCATAAGACGGGTAATACTTTGCCCTGCTTCAATATCTTCCTTAGTACAAATGTCATTACGCAAACGACTAATGGATTTTAACACATCAATGGCTGGAAAATGCCCTTGGTCTGCAAGGTCACGAGTGAGCACAATATGCCCGTCTAAAATAGAACGCACAGCATCGGCAATGGGTTCATTAAAGTCATCTCCATCCACAAGCACAGTGTAAACACCTGTAATGGTTCCTTTATCAGAACGCCCTGCTCGCTCCAAAAGCTTTGGTAATTGAGCAAATACAGTGGGCGTATAGCCCTTAGTTGTGGGTGGTTCACCAATGGCAAGGCCCACTTCACGGGCAGCCATGGCAAAGCGGGTCACGGAGTCCATCATCAAGAGTACGTCCTTGCCCTTATCCCTAAAATATTCAGCAACGGCAGTGGCGGCATAGGCAGCACGCATACGCACCAGCGGCGATTGGTCAGATGTAGCAATAATAAGCACAGAGCGGGCCATACCCTCAGGGCCAAGGTCACGCTCCATAAATTCTAGCACCTCTCGCCCACGCTCACCAATAAGCCCAATGACGTTAACATCGGCCTTAGTGTAGCGGGCCATCATGCCCATTAGAGTTGATTTACCAACGCCTGAGCCAGCCATAATCCCCACACGCTGGCCCTTACCAAGACTTAACAATGTGTTTATGGAGCGCACCCCTACATCTAAAATATCCGTAATGCGAGGCCTTTTAAGCGGGCTTGGTGGGTCGGCATAAATGGGAGCCATGCCCTGCCCCCAAGTTTTATTGGCATTTTTAATCCACTGCGGAATAAAGGATTGTTGCTCCTCCAATTTCTTGGCAAAGCTCTCTTTATTTTCTTCATTAAAATTACTTGTAGATGTAAAAATGTCGGCACTTATGGGTGGCCCGCCGTCAAGGGGCCCGCCAAAAGCATCAAGGGTACGGCCCAAAAGATGTGGGCCCACAGGAAAATATGGTGGAAGACTACTATTGCGAATGAGACTACCAGGGCGAATGCCACGCATGTCGCCATAGGGCATAAAGAGTAAATTTCCGTCACGAAAACCCACAACTTCTGCGGCAACGCCATCATCTTCGCCTTCTGGTATCATATGACACACGGCCCCAAGGGGAGCACGCAAGCCGCTACCTTCTGCAATTAGGCCAACAACTTTGTTTACCTTGCCAAAAATATGCAAGGGGCTGGCATTTTCTAGGAGTTGTCTACAGGCTTGTGGGTCAAGCTTCATACGCTGTCCTTAGTATC
>CAYJNE010000193.1:1529-3080 GCA_964371345.1 uncultured Desulfovibrionaceae bacterium
TATTTTCAGTATCTTCAAATTGAGGTAGGGGTAAAAGTTCTTCTTCAAGCTCTTCCCTGCTTGGCTCTTGAGATTGTGTAGGCTCTGATGTTAATTCTGACTCTTGCTCTACTTGACTTTGTTCTGCTGGCTCAAATTCCGTGTCAGCAAGTTCTTGTTCTGGCAACTCAGCCTCGACACTTAAAGCCGTATCAAGCTCGGCATCTTGTTCCATAGGTATTTCGGAATTTTCCGCCCCTGCAAGCATTTCTTCTTGAGGTAATATATCCTCCACAATGGCTTTAGCATCACTAAGCTCATCATTCATAGGACTAGGCCCAGTAGGATTAGGCTCATTTAAGATAGCTTCAGGCTTTTCGATTGGCTCTATTTCTGCTGCATTTTCAATATCTTCAAGCTCCGATTGCTCAACATTAATAAATTCACCCTCTACATCAGGAACATTTGTACCTGGCATATCTTCGGCAGACATATCCTCTGAAGGCAAATCTTCCAAAGCTAAATTTGTCTCAGCTTCCAGTGCTTCCTCCACCTCTTCAACTGGGGGCGGTGGGGGTAGGATTTGGGCTATATTATCTTTTTCAAGCTCAGATATTTTCTTTGCAAATTCAACCCCTGCGGCGTCAATGGTGCTTTCAGGTATGGCAAGATGTTCTAATATATTATCAACCATTTCCCTAAAAAATTCCAAACGGCTATCCACAGTTCCGCTAGAGCTTTCAGCCACAAGGCCGCCAAGCTCTAGTTTTTCATCTGGCTCAATGGCCCATTGCCCAAGGTCTGGCAATTTTTCCTTAGCGGCGGCAAAAATATCTGCCATAACTGGTTCATCATCGGGGTGCACACGCAAGGTCACGTGCCGCCTATTATCCAAATTACGCACAGCCTCAATTACAAGGCTTTCTAAAACTTTGTTATAACGCTCATCAAGCACAAGGCCCGTGCCCTTTTCCACACAAACCTTGAGCAAGGCCACAAGCTCAGCACGCCAAGCGGCAAATATATTAAGGGATTGTTCTTCAATGGCTTTTAAGACACCGCCAACAGACGAGCCCATATTTAAGCGGAATTTATCAAGCTCTTCTTGGGCTTGCTTTAAGCCAGCTTGAAAACCGTCTTCTTGGGCGGTACCTTGCATGTGCAGGGCTTTATCAAGCTCGGCCTGCACATTATGGCGTAACTCTTGAGCATCATTGCGAATACTCTCAGCATTAGCCTTGATATTATTGGCTTCATTGCGTATTTCAGCGGCTTCTGCTTCGGCTTCATCCAAAACTTTTTGCCGCTCGGTATAGGCTTCACCTAAAATCTCACGAGCACGCTCAATGGCTTTAGTTCGCACCTTTTCCAAATAGTCTTGCTGACTGCGTTGATTCCACTGCTCCTGACGCGAGGCCGCTTGCATGGCATCAAGCTGACTTAAGGTTGACTCTCGCTTGGAGTCAATAAATATGGTTCCCCACTTTTCGTCTTTTTCGTCAGAAGCCATAATTTATACCCGTGTTATTTATATTTTCAGGACTTTCTGGGGGAAAACCTTTTGTGAACAAA
>CAYJNE010000193.1:3102-3354 GCA_964371345.1 uncultured Desulfovibrionaceae bacterium
CCCCCAGACCCCCCTTCCAAAAAACTTTGATGCCTAAAAATCCCTTCGGGATATTTTAGGAAATATACTTAATATTCATCTTTTCAAAACTTTAAAGGCATGGATTGCCACGTCCTCACTTCGTTCGTCCTCGCAATGACATCCTTTGTATCTCCCCTCGCAATGGGCAATGCGTTCAAACATTGTTAGATGCAAGGAAGCTTGAAATTTTTTGAGGGCGTATAGGGCTCTTACGGCCCATACCCCGAAAAA
>CAYJNE010000194.1:0-3351 GCA_964371345.1 uncultured Desulfovibrionaceae bacterium
CTTACGGATACAGAGAGCAGAGATGCATTTGATACTTTTTGAATTGATTATATGATGTTTTGTTTGGTGCGTGAGAATTTAAAGGCATGGGACTCTGACTAAGAGAACGTGCAAAGACGGGATATTGCAATTTGGCAGAGCTTTCAGTCAGCGTCATTGCGAGGACGAAACCCGAAGGAATACTGAGGGGAGAGGACGTGGCAATCCATTCTTGTGTGCTTTTGCAAGTCCCCTTAAGCCCTTGCCCCCCTGCGGGAGCAGGCTCAATAAAATAATAAAACAATTCTTACAAAACCAAAGATGATACTAAGTTAAAAATAAATGCTTTAAAATTTAAAAAGAAAAAGCCCTCGGTTTGCACCGAGGGCTTTTTAATTACTTCACGTCAACAACTGTGACTTTGCCGGTTTCAGCGTGCAACACGTGCACGGCACAGCCTAGTCATGGATCAAAGGCGCGGATTAAGCGCCCAACGTTGACTGGATTTTCTACATCTGGAACTTCAACACCAATAAGTGCTTGTTCTACTGGACCACGAACGCCTTTGTCGTCACGTGGGCAGCAATTCCAAATGGTAGCAGCCACTATTTGGTAAGCGTCGATCTTTTGATCTTTCACTTTCACATAGTGGATGAGTGAGCCACGAGGGGCTTCGCCACAAGCGTAGCCTTCGGTGGTCATTGGAATTTCAAAGGTGGACCAAGTTTCTTTACCTGGCTTAATTTCTTTTAGCCATTTTTCAACTTGATCAGCAATTAGGCCTGTTTCTTCAGCACGAGCAACGTGGCGGCCCATGATGGAGAATACAAGGTCAGCACCAAGGTCACGGAAGTTTTTCACATCCACGCCAAAGTGCTTTTTAAGTAGTTCGCGGCCAATTTTGGACACAGGTGGATTAGCAATCCACATACGTGCGGCTGGGCCTGCTTCTACTGGGTGGCCGTCATAACGAGGAGCTTTTACAAAGCTATATGCACCCTTTTTGTCAACGTCAGGAATGGTTACGCCATCCATGAAGTTTTTATTGGAGCCCTTGTTATCAAACCAAGAGTATTTTACATCTTCGGTGACCTTTTTAGGATCAAAAGGAACGTCCTTACCTTGAATGTAAACACCTGGCTTTAATAGGAACTTCTTGCCAGCGTCATCCAATTGGAATACGCCAAAGCTAGCACAGTTCTTATGGCCTTGGCCTTGTTTGAACAGGTCTTTGTATAGAGAACCTACGGTATAGGTAAGAGGTAGGTACTTGTTATATACAAAGTCTTTTACTTTTTTGAAGCGTGCAGCATATTCAACCAAGGCTTCCTTGGTTGGAATTTCTGTTGTACCACCAGCAACGATGCCAAGAACGTGTGGCATTTTACCACCGAAAAGGGCTACCATTTCGTGAGCGATACGACGAACTTCAAGAGCTTCAAGATATTGGTCTACACCCATCTTGTTGGCGGCTTCGGGTAAACGAAGGTCGGGCTTTTTCATACGTGGGATGAACGGAGAAGTTTCCGGTCCCTTAACGTAGTCAAGAGCTGCCAAGTGATAGAAGTGTAATACGTGTGATTGTAAGTAGTTTGCGCCAAGAATTAAGTTACGGGTAATGCGAGCATTGGTTGTAACTTTTACTTTGAATGCGTTTTCTTGAGCACCAACTGCTACCATAGCGTGAGATGTTGGGCAAACCCCACAAATACGCTGTACAATTTGAGTGGCGTCACGTGGATCACGTCCTTTTAGGATGCCTTCAAAGCCGCGGTACATACCGCCGTGAATATGCGCATCAACCACTTTTCCATTTTCAACGACAACCTCTGCTTTGAGGTGTCCCTCAATCCTGGTGACAGGATCGATGGCTATGGTTGTCTTAGCCATATATGCCTCCTTGATACTGGCACACACAAAATGTGGGCCGTAACAACCTTAGTTAGAGAAGAATGGTGACATTTCGTCTGGGAATCCTGGTTCAACACAGCCAATACATACAGAGTTGGCTACACACCAGTTTACCCCATTCCACTTACGCTTGAACGAATCACAGAAGGCTACTGGGCCCTTACAACCTAAGTCGTAACGACAGCCGCTCTTGTCTGTGAAAGTCTTGCTCATCTTGCCTTCATCATATTGTGGAACAAACGGACAGTTTTCGTGTACGTTAGCACCATAGAAAGGTGTTGGGCGACCTTCAGAATCAAGAACCTTCACAACTTCGCCAAGTCCACCAGCAAGACCCTTCTTGCCAATTAAGTCAAGAGCAAGGGTTACTGTGCCAACGATCCAATCTGGCTGCGGTGGGCAACCTGGAAGGTTAACAACTGGTGTAGCGATTTTGTTTTGTTTCAAGAATGCGCCAACGCCAAGAGCACCAGTTTCGGAACCCTTAGCAGCGGGGATACCGCCATATGCAGCACATGTACCCACAGCCAAAATGGCAGCAGCATGCGGAGCTAATTCTTTTACCATGTCAACCATGGTGATTTCTTCGTGTTTTTTGCCCTTCATGGTTTCGCCGATGACACAGTATTTGCCATCTTTAGCAACCGGAATAGAACCTTCAACAACTAAGAAGAACTGACCCTTCTTGGCTTTTGCAACGCTACGCATGAAGTTGATAGCTTGTTCACCTTCGGCTGCCATCACGGTTGGATGGTAGTCAAGGCTGATAACTTTCAAAAGCACATCAGCAATGGTAGGGTTAGCAGTGTCAAGCAAGGATACGGAACAACCCGTACAGCCCTGGCCCTGCAGCCAAAGTACAGGAGGACGATCGCCGCTAAGTGATGCGGCCAACGCTTCATTTACTGCAGGGTGAAACATTTGGGAGACCCCAAAACCTGCAACCGTACCTGTACATAGTTTAACAAAGTCACGCCTATTGAGACTCATTCTTTGCCTCCTCAAATGGTATGGCGTTATTTAATGGCATAATATATGCCCAAGACCACAGCGGTCTTGTTTTTCTTGCCAAACTGTATATTAAATATAAGCTTGTGTCAATGTAGATAGATATAAAATATGTTGAGGTGATTTTGAAGGCAATTATCAAAAAAAATATTTGTTTTATTGGGAGTTATATGACATATTAGAGTTGAATTTTTTGTATATTATCGCCTGAAAAGTGTATATTATGCTTTTCAAAAAAGGATGAACGCAAAAAAACAGCCAAGGTTTTTACCCTTGGCTGTTTTAGTTCAAAAAATTTATCAATAATTAATTAGTTACCAATGTCCCAATCAAGGCCGAATTTGTCGTGCAAGATGCGCACGGCAAGTTCTACATATTTTTCTTCAATTAAAATGGTAATTTTAATTTCTGAGGTGCTAATCATTAAAATATTAATATTTTCTTGTTGCAGGG
>CAYJNE010000195.1:0-1753 GCA_964371345.1 uncultured Desulfovibrionaceae bacterium
TGCTTGCGCACAAAAAGTACAAAATACTGTGAAAAATATCGACAATTTGCATCATAACATAAAAGAAATTCAGTTCGCCGATAAATGCGCCGTGCGCGAGGCCATGCGTGTGTCATTATCCCAATGGGCCTTATCTCTCATTTTAAGTCAAATTCTCTGTAAGACAGAAAATGGTACTAGGCACTTAAACGCTTACGCCCCTTAGCACGGCGGCGGCGAATTACAGCACGACCACCAACGGTAGCCATACGGGCACGAAAGCCATGACGGCGTGCTCTTCTAATTTTACTTGGTTGATATGTTCTTTTCATTGTAAAATCTCCTTCAGATAATAAGAACGGCAATGTCTACACTGATTTTTAATTGGCGTCAAGTGTGTTACTTTTGCATATCCTAAAAAAATATATACTCTAATTTTGTTAATTATTGTAAATGAAATTTTAAACCAAAAGCCATAAAAAAAGGCCCCCACATAAAACGTCCATATGCAGAGGCCCACCACTGGAAATTAAAATTATTTTTGCGTAGTTGTTGTGCTGGCACCCGTGGTAGCCGTTGTAGTAGCAGAGTTTGCAGGAGTAATGTTGCCTGTAACCCCTGTAGTTGCTGGAGTTGCAGGTGCAGTAGGTGCTACAGGAGCCATGCCAGAATATGGGGCCTTTGCATCCTTGCTATCATTATTTTGCAGTGTGGGCTTAGGTGAAGGATTAACCTTTGATGTAGCTTTTGGCTTGCCTGCCGTGGAGGGTGCTGTACCCTTGGCGGCTGTGGGCTTTGGCTTAGCCGCACTGGATTTACTTTTTTTACGCACCACATATTTTTTTGGATATAGCGGGGGTAAAATAGTTACAGCGGCAGGGTCACGGCGCATTCTGCCATTGGTATTCATTTGTATAGAACCCATAAGGGCATCATATTGCAGGCGTGCTCCACCGTGGCGCATCCAAACTTCGCCAATGCTTGCATCTTTACCAGCGGCTATGGGAGTATTGGACACATAGCCACCCACTTGCTGTGCGGCAAAGGCTGGAATGCATAACAACATATAGAGTGTGAAGGTCACTATAATAATTTTTGGAAACTTGCGCATAGATGCTCCTTGGCATGAAATCAAAAAACTTGCTACTAAATATATCGGGGTAAAATGACATTTCTTTAGCCCAAAAAAGTAAAATACAAAAAAGTTATTGACCTTGATTTTCTTGTGTTCTTGGTGCAATCTGCATCTGTAGACGTTGGGGTAATTTTCCCATGTTGGTAATGAAATGAGGTTTATATGTCCGAATATTTTTCACCTGCCGCACCCAAGAGCCATAAAAGCCCGTGCATCTCCTTAATAGGTATGCCAGGCGTTGGCAAATCCACAGTGGGGCTTGCCCTTGCTCAATATTTGCAGTGGTCTTTTGTGGATTCGGACTTTGTGATTGAATCTCTTTATGGAGTGCCCCTGCAAAGTGTTACCGATGCCATGAGCAAGGAAGCTTTTTTAGATGTGGAAATGGAAGTTGTGGCATCTTTGCGGCTTTTTCGTACGGTCATAGCCACTGGCGGCAGTGTTATTTATAGAGAAAGGGCCATGCAAAATTTGCAAAGCCTTGGGCCTGTGGTTTATTTATCCGCTGATTTACCTCTTATTTTGGAGCGCATTGCCAGAAATCCCGACCGGGGCATTGCCATTGCCCCTGGGCAAACCATTGAAGATTTATTTGAAGAGCGAGCCGAACTTTATAAAAAATACTCACATTGCACCATT